>NZ_CAJTCF010000004.1:0-99662 GCF_910574735.1 Duncaniella muricolitica
AAAAAAAAAACAAATATGCAAGTAAAATAATGTTTATTTTCTTGATATTCAATAGCTTTTATGAGCGTCAAATGCGAAGTGATAATTGAACGTTAAGCTGCTATTGTTTCGTCATAATATGAGTACGGCATACCTACCTGAGTAGTTACTAAACAACCTCTAAAACATCCCCTCTCTCCTCCCATCCGGCTCAATCAGCCTCACTCTCCCCCCCGCTTTTTTATCAAAAAATTGTTATACACTGCAAAAAAATCATTATTTTTGCAGTGTATTTATTGTATATATCCCGACTACACAAGTAACTTACATGTCCGTGGGCATGTTTTTAACGACTTTTGCTGACACCTCCCTCCCCGTAGGCACGTGAATATACACCTTCCCAACCTGTTGATACCAATCATTTTATAGACATATGTACAAATTACTCTCAAGACTTTCGTTGACTACAGCCGTGGCCGTCTCATGTCTGCCGCTGACAGGATGCTTTGATGACAGCTACGACCTCGAAGACATCGACACAACAGCCGAGATCAAAGTAAACAATCTCGTAATCCCCGTCAACCTTGACGAAATCACACTCTCCAACATCTTCGACCTCGACGAAGAAAGCGTTGTCAAGGACATCGACGGCATCTACGCCGTAAGCGTCGACTGCGACTTCAGCTCCGACGCCATCACCATCAACGCCGTAACCCTCTCGCGTCCCACCATCCCCCCGACCACAGCCAACATAGTGCTGCTCGGCGACGGCACAGGCAGCGTGACACCCGTCCCGGGCATTGAAGCCACATTCACCTACGGCATCACAGGATTCAGCACTACATTCAACTACACCACATCCTCAGTCGACAAAAGCATCCGCCACCTCTCCCGCATAGGAGTCGACTGGACCATCGACGTCCGTCTCACGGTCGCCAACCCCGCCAACGCCTTCAAGTCGGTAGCCTTCCGCGGAGTATCGCTCAAACTCCCCGCCGGCCTCCACACACCCGACTATGCCAACAACGGCGGCGTCATCACCCTCGATGACATCACCCTCAGCCCCGGAGCCATGACCCACAGCGTAGCCATACGCGTCGACGAGATTGACTTCTCGCGCCTCACTCCCGCCGAATACACCTTCACACCCTCGGCCGACGGACTCGCACCCGGAACACTCTCACTCAACGGCACCATCGGCATCCAGGGCGGCAACGTAGTAGCCGTAACCAACAGCTCGGCCACCACAGTCCCCGCCAAGACCACACTCACCCTCGCCCCCACCGGCAACGACATCCAGGTCAAATCCATCGACGGCACCATACGCTACGCCATCACCGACTTCAACGTCGACCCCGTGCAGCTCAACGACCTTCCCGACCTCTTGCAGCAGGACGGCACCGACATAACCATCTCCAACCCACGTCTCTACCTCTCCATCAACAACCCCATGGCCGGCTATGGCCTTGACGCAAGCAGCGGACTCACACTCACCGCTTGCCGCAACGACGGCTCGCGACAGCCCTACTCGCTCGACCCCGGCCAGAGCATCGTCATCGGACATGACAACGGCATAGCCGGCCCCTACCGCTTCTGCCTCGCCCCCGACCCCTCGGCCGCAGGAGGTCTCGCCGAGTATGCCGGAGCCACACCGGTGCTCTATCACGGACTCGGCAACGTGCTCAGCGGAGCCGGACTCCCCTCATCCATCGAGGTAGACTTTGACGACCCATGCGCAGGCCCCGGCGAAGTCAGAAACTTTACCGTGCCCAACACCCTCGACAAAATCCAAGGCTCATATCACTTCTACGCCCCCCTCAACCTCGGCGTAGGCTCCACCATCGTCTATGACGAGACCACTGACGGATGGAGCGACGACACAATCGACAAAATCACCATCGAGACCCTCAAGATCAACGCTTCGATCACCAACTCGCTCCCCTTCGACATCGTAATCTCAGGCTATCCCGTTGACGCACAGGGCAACCAGTGCAAAGACATCCACACCGGCTCACCCGTAAGCCTCGGCAGTGTCACCGTCAAAGCCGGAGAGACCTCACCCCTGAGCCTCGCCACCACAGGCACCATCCGGGCCATCGACGGAGTGCGCTACTACGCCACAGCCAAAGTCACACGCCCCGACGTGACACTCCGTCCCGACGCCACAATATCGCTCACAGGCATCAAAGCCACAATCTCAGGCTTCTACATCGACGAACTCTAACCGTTTCCATACCCTAATATTTCAGTAACTACAACGATGATACACAACATAAAATCTATCGCCGCACGTGGTATGGCAGCGGTTATCGCCATGCTCCCCATATGCGCCTCGGCCCAGAACCTCCAGTCGGGCTACTTTGACGACAACTATCTCTACCGCTTCCAGTCCAACCCCGCTTTCGGCAACGAAGGACACGGATTCGTGGCCATGCCCGGACTCGGCAACCTCAACCTCGCCACCAACGGCACCATCGGCGTCAGCCACATCCTCTACAACGTCAACGGCAAGACCACCACACTCCTCAACCCCGGCGTGAGCGCGAACGAAGTCCTCGACGGACTCAAAGACAAAAACCGCCTCGGCATCAACCTCCGCGAGACAGTCCTCGCCTTCGGATTCAGCGGCATGGGTGGCTATAACACCTTCAGCGTCAACGCACGCGCCGACATCGGGCTCTCTCTGCCCAAAGACATATTCCGCCTGGCCAAAGAAGGTCTCCAAAACACTACCTACGACCTCTCCCACCTCAACGCCCGCGGAGCCGCATGGGCCGAAATAGCACTCGGACACTCCCACCGCATCAACGACCGCCTCTCAGTCGGAGCCACTCTCAAACTTCTCGCAGGCGTAGGCTCCATGCAGACCGACATCCGCACAGCCGACCTCCGGTTGCGCGAAGACACCTGGATAGCCAGCGTCGACGCCGAGCTTCAGACAAGCCTCAAAAACATCAGCTACGAGACAAAATACAACGAAGACACACGCCGCGACTATGTCAACGGAGTCAACATCGACGACTTCTCACCCATCAGCGGCTACGGCGTGGCCATCGACCTCGGAGCCGTCTACCGACTCAACGACGACTGGGAATTTTCGGCATCACTCCTCGACCTCGGCTGCATCTCATGGGACAACAACCACGTAGCCTCCACCAACGGACTGCAGCAGGTAGTGACCGACGACTACTCGTTCAACGTCGACAACAACGACACATGGGACAAGTTTAAAGACAACCTCACCATGCTCTACCAGCTCGAAGACCTCGGTGACACAGGCAGCCGCCTCTCAGGCATCGGAGCCACGATGAACCTCGCCGCACAGTACACACTCCCCGTCTACCGTCGCGCCAAATTCGGATTCCTGAGCACCACACGCTTCAACGGCCCCTTCACCTGGACCGACTTCCGCCTCTCGGCCAACATCGAGCCAGTCAGCTTCATCTCCGCAGGCGTCAACGTAGGCATGGGCACATTCGGGCCCTCGTTCGGATGCATCGTCAACCTCAAAGCCCCGGGCTTCAATCTCTTCGTAGCCTCCGACCACATCCCCGGCAAACTCGCCAAGCAAGGCGTCCCCCTCAACTCCAACCTCAACCTCAATCTCGGCCTCAACTTCCCCTTCTGATCCACAGAGGAGATACAAAAGGACAAAAGCCTCATAAGAAACAAAAGTTTTTAATCTAAGATAGCCGGCAGCTACTGCCTCACGGCCTTGAAAAAATTAAGACTTTTGTCTCTTATGAGACTTTTGTCCTTTTGTATCCCCCCTACCACCCCGTCCGCGGCCGGCATCTGCGAGCCACCTCCTCGATAAACCCCTCCACAGCCCTCATCAGCCCATCATCACGCAACCCCCTCTCATAAAACCAGTCATAAGCAATCACCTCCACCGACATACACCTGCAATCCACCCTCCTCGACTCATCCAGATAAGGCAGCCCGCACATCACCTTCCCCACGACATCCTCATACAGCTCCTCAGGCACAACCACCTCAGCCTCGGCCGCAGCATCAGCAGTCTCCTCAGCCCCGGCCGCAGCATCAGCAGCCACCTCAGCCTCTCCCATTAGCCCCATTGGCCCCATTTGGCCCATAACAGCCTCACTGGCCTCACGGACCTCACGGGCCTCACGGGCCCGCCTGCGCTCCCAGCTCAGCCGAGCCGCAGCCGAACGCGCAGCACACCTGTCGACACGAACCTTAAACATCTCCCACACCTCGGCATCCACATCATCACCGGGCACATAAGAAGCATCAGCGATATAACAATACACCGCCACCACCGTAGCCATAAACACCCCCGCAGCCATCCGTCCCGAAGCACCTATAGCCACAAGATCAGAAAAAACACCCCCCAGCGCGACCTTACCGATACGCCCGAGCCCCCTCACATCAGCCGCCGAAGCAACCATCTTGACAAAATCCTTATTCATACAAATCAATACGTAAAAAAAATCAGAAAAACACACTCAGCGCATGACACCCGCACCGAATGACACCACAAAATTACCCCCTCGCAACTCAAAAAAAGGTGCGATAACGCCGCATACAGTCACCGTCCGGCAACATTTTCAGCCCGCGAATGAAAAAATATCGGACGATTTTTTGTAATTTTGCGAAATTATTGGCCGTGAGACAAATATTTTGACCTCAACCACGCCAGAGACTCATCTCCACAAGCAAAAAACTCAAAAAGCATAGTCCCAAATTATGCAGAACATCATACTTTTCGACCCCGTAAAAGCGCGGACCGACCTGCTCCCGCTTACCTACACACGCCCCGTGGCTCTCATACGTCACGGCATCACCACCATGCTCGAAAAATGGCAACGCGCCATCCCGGGCAACTACTCTTTTCAGACCCAGGACTACCTGAGCATCAAATACCCCCTCGTCTCAGCCGACGAAGACAACGACCTCTACATCGCTGCCAACATACACCCCGACCCGCAGCTCACCCAAGCCATCCTCGCCCTCGAGCCACGCGAGCAGCTAACCCTCGGCGGCGAAGTCATAGCCCGACGCGGCTACCGCGAAGAAGGCCCGAAGACAGAATACACCGGCACTCCACTTGCCATCAACAACATATGGGACATCTTCATGCTCAATGACCAAGCCATCCGACGCGACTTCGCCGACCTCACAGCCGGACGCACCTCACAGCCACTGAGCACCACATGCACCCTCATAGGCGACCCCGCCGACCTCTTCATCGAAGAAGGAGCCACAGTCGAAGCCGCCGCCATCAACGTCAAGCACGGCCCCGTCTACATAGGCCGCGACGCCGAAATAATGGAAGGAGCCTGTCTGCGCGGCCCCATAGCACTCTGCGAACACGCAGTCGTCAACATGGGCGGCAAAATCTACGGAGCCACCACACTCGGCCCCTACTGCAAAGTAGGCGGAGAGCTCAACAACGTAGTCATGACCGGCTACTCCAACAAAGCCCACGACGGATTTCTCGGCAACGCCGTCATCGGCGAATGGTGCAACCTCGGAGCCGGATGCACAGCCTCCAACCTCAAAAACACCTACGGCACCATCAAGCTCTGGAGCATGGGACAAGGACGCTTTGTCGACACAGGCCTCCAGTTCTGCGGACTCATCATGGGCGACCACTCCAAGGCCGGCATCAACACCATGTTCAACACCGCCACCACCGTAGGCGTAGGCGTAAACTTCTACGGCGCAGGCTTCCCCCGCACATTCATACCCTCCTTCACACAAGGCTCCACAGCCGGCATGAAACCCGTCTTCATGGACGCCTTCTTCGAGACTGCCGCCAAAGTCATGGCGCGCCGCCACATCGAGCTGACACAGATGGACAAAGACATACTCTACTCTCTCTACAGCCAGCAATAACGCCCCCACATCCAACCTCTTAACACAAGGAAAAAACAATGCCCCAAGTATCCGAACGCGGCGAGCTGATGCCCGCCTCCCCCATACGCCGCCTCGTGCCCCTGGCCAACCAGGCCAAACAACGCGGCACCAAAGTATACCACCTCAACATCGGCCAGCCCGACGTACCCACCCCCCGCGAAGGCCTCGACGCACTCAAGCACATCGACCGCAACGTGCTCGAATACAGCCCCTCCGACGGTCTGCTCTCACTGCGTCAGAAACTCAAAGGCTACTACAAGCGATTCAACATCGACGTCGACGTCGACGACATCATCGTCACCACAGGAGGATCCGAAGCCGTACTCTTCGCCTTCATGGCATGCCTCGACCCCGGTGACGAAATCATAGTCCCCGAGCCCGCCTATGCCAACTACATGGCCTTCGCAATCTCAGCCGGAGCCAAAATCGTCACCGTACCCTCCACCATTGACGAAGGCTTCGCCCTCCCCCCTGTCGAAAAATTTGAAGAGCTCATCACCCCCCGCACCAAAGGCATACTCATCTGCAACCCCAACAACCCCACAGGCTATCTCTACACAATGAAAGAGATGTTGCAGATACGCGACCTCGTAAAGAAATATGACCTCTTCCTCTTCTCCGACGAAGTCTACCGCGAGTTCTGCTACACAGGCGCGCCCTACATCTCAGCCTTCCACCTCCCCGGCATCGAGGAACAGGTAGTGCTTGTCGACTCCGTGTCAAAACGTTACAACGAATGCGGCATACGCATCGGCGCACTCATCACCAAGCACCCCGCCCTGAAGAAAAACGTCATGAAATTCTGCCAGGCACGCCTCAGCCCACCCCTGCTGGGCCAGATAGTAGCCGAAGCATCCATCGACACCTCAGCCGAATACATGCTCGCCACCTACAACGAATATGTCGAGCGCAGAAAATTCCTCATCGACCAGCTCAACAAAATACCCGGCTGCTACACCCCCATACCCATGGGCGCATTCTACACCGTAGTCAAGCTCCCCGTCGACGACGCCGACAAATTCTGCCAGTGGTGTCTGAGCGACTTCGACCTTGACGGCGAGACCATATTCATGGCACCCGCCTCAGGCTTCTACACCACCCCCGGCATGGGACGCGACGAAGTGCGCATGGCCTATGTCCTCAACAAAGAAGACCTTGCCAAAGCAATGAAAATCCTGGCAGCAGCCCTCAAAGCCTACCCCGGCTCAACCTATAACCGGCAAGACGCGTGAAACGGACAGACTTTGAAATAATGGCCCCCGTAGGGTCATACGAATCGCTCCACGCCGCCATCGAAGCCGGAGCCGACGCCGTATACTTCGGAGTCGAAGGCCTCAACATGAGAGCCCGCTCATCAGTCAACTTCACCCTCGACGACCTGCGACGCATCGCATCCATATGCGACGCCGCAGGCGTCAAGACCTATCTCACCGTCAACACCATCATCTATGACAACGAGATAGACAAATGCCGCGAAGTAATCGACGCCGTCCGCCAGAGCGGCATCACAGCCATCATAGCCAGCGACATAGCTGCCATCGACTACGCCCGCAGCATAGGAGTCGAAGTCCACATCTCCACCCAGGTCAACGTCAGCAACACCGAAGCAGTCAGATTCTACTCCCGGTGGGCCGACGTTATGGTGCTCGCGCGCGAACTCTCGCTCGACCAGGTCGCAGCCATCCACCAGGCCATCACCGAGCAAGACATCCGAGGCCCCAAAGGCGAGCCCATACGCCTCGAAATGTTCTGCCACGGCGCGCTGTGCATGGCCGTCTCGGGCAAATGCTACCTCAGCCTCCACGAGATGAACTCCAGTGCCAACCGCGGAGCATGCACCCAGATATGCCGCCGAGGCTATCGCGTCACCGACATCGAGACAGGCGACGAGCTACAGGTCGACAACAAATACATCATGTCGCCCAAAGACCTCAAGACCATCCACTTCCTCAACAAAATGATTGACGCCGGCGTCAGAGTATTCAAGATCGAAGGACGCGCCCGAGGCCCCGAATACGTAGCCCTCACCGTACGCGCCTACTCCGAAGCCATTCAGGCCATCTGCGACGGCACCTACTCCGACGAAATGATAAGCCGCTGGGACACATCGCTCTCACGCGTCTTCAACCGAGGATTCTGGGACGGCTACTACATGGGACAGCGGCTCGGCGAATGGTCTTCAAAATACGGCTCCTCAGCCACAAAAGTCAAACGCTACATAGCCAAAGGCGTACGCTACTTCCCACGTCTCGGCGTAGGCGAGTTTCTCATGGAAGCCGGCGAACTCCACCCCGACGACGAAATCGTCATCACAGGCACCGACACCGGAGCCATCATCATGAAAGCCGGCGAACTGCGTCTCGACTACGACCCCGTGCCCGTCGTCACCAAAGGCCAGAGCTTCTCACTGCGCGTCCCCCGCAAAATCCGCCCCTCCGACCGCATGTATCTCTGGCAGGACACCACCCCCGCCGACCCCAAGCCCTGACACAGCTCCACCAACCGCGACTCACATCCTGCCGCAAAGCAGAATAAATATCCCCTCTGATACATAATTTTTGAGCCGGTTGTCACGTTATCATACCGATGGCCGCAACTATACAGTCAAACAACCGAAGAATCGCCAGAAACACACTGTTTCTCTACATGCGCATGGGCATCACGATGATAGTACAACTCTATACATCGCGCATAGTCCTTGATGCTCTGGGCATTGACAATTACGGCATCTACAATGTTGTAGGCTCAGTCATAGTAATGTTCACATTTGTGAGCGGACCGCTCACCGCCGCCACACAACGGTTCTTCAGCTACGAGCTCGGACGCAAGGACGGGGGCGAGATAAGCAAGATTTTCAACACCTCGCTCATCGTGTATCTTGCTCTCGCGCTGCTGCTGGTGATAGTGATCGAGATTGTCGGCGGATGGTATGTCGACAACAGGCTCAACATCCCGCCCGAAAGCCGCGAGGCGGCACAATGGGTGTTTCACCTGTCGGTCATCTCTCTCGTGGTCATGCTGCTGCGCACCCCCTTCGAGTCACTGATACTCTCTCACGAGAAGATGGACTTCTATGCCTACGTGAGCGTGGCCGATGTCATACTCAAGTTTGGCAACGCCCTGTCGCTAATATATTTTTCGGTCGACAAACTCCGGCTTTACGCCTTCAACCAGCTCGCCGTGAGCATCATCATCACATGTTGCATCATAGCGTTCTGTCATCTGAAATTCAGCGCAATCCGTCTTCGTCTGCCGCGCGACATCAAAGCCTTCCGCTCGCTGCTCTCATTCTCCGGATGGACACTCCTCAGCTCAGTGACCACCATGGGAGCCACCAACGGAGTCAACATACTGCTTAACGCTTTCTGCAGCGTCGCAGTCAACTCAGCCATGGGCATAGCCACCCAGGTGAGCGTAGCCATCAACCAGTTTGTCACCAACTTTCAGGTAGCATTCAATCCTCAGATAGTGAAATACTACTCCTCGGGAGAGCTCGGTCTGATGCAGACCTTGGCCTACCGCGCGTCACGAGTCTCCTATCTGCTGTTGCTACTGATTGTATGCCCTCTGTTCTGCAACCTCGATTTCCTGCTGGCAGTATGGCTCAAGGAAGTGCCACCCTACACCTCACCGCTGTGCATCGGACTCATCGTCTGGATGCTGCTCGAGTCGCTCATGGCCCCGCTGTGGACATCCATAACAGCCACAGGTAAAATCAAGACCTATCACATCACCATGAGCCTGATAATCTCGATGGTGTTCATCCTGTCATGGCTGTGCCTGTATGCCGGAATGTCGCCTGTATCAGTCGTGACCGTAAAATGCGGCATAGACGTAGTGCTGATAATAGCCCGGCTGCTTTTCGCTCGCCGGCTGCTTGGATACTCGGTCAGAATGTTTGCCACAGGCGTCATCCTGCCGGTCTCACTCATCACACTTGTCATGGCCATAACCATGTATGCGGTCTCAGTTTTCGGCATGGAGGGATGGATCAGGCTGATCACTTCCTACACCATCGCCATGCTTGTATTCGTCCCGACAACATATTTCATAGCCCTGACCGCCACCGAACGCTCGGCCTTGTCATCAATTATAAAAGGAAAGCTACAACTCATATAACCCGAGGGGGAGTCTCACCGATAGATAATACCGCCATGAAGAATATTGCCGTAATATTTGCCGGAGGCATCGGCAAACGAATGAACGCACAGTCGCGCCCCAAACAGTTTCTCGAACTCAACGGGAAACCTGTCATCATCTACACGCTCGAGATTTTTGACAATCATCCGCTTATCGACGGCATTATAGTGTCGTGCGTTGACGGATGGATACCCTTTCTCGAACGGACCATACGCCACTTCGGCATCACGAAAGTCAAAGGCATCGTGACAGGCGGCAACACTGGCCAGGCATCAATATACAACGGACTGTGCGAAGCCGAACGCCTCGCCGGAGGCGATATCTCCGACACCCTCGTGCTTATCCATGACGGGGTGCGCCCGCTCATCAACGAGCAGACCATCACCGACAATATCGAAAAAGGCCACCGCCACGGCAACTGCATCACCTGTGTCCCGGCCACCGAGACATTTGTCATATCCAACCCCGACGGCACCCACGCCATCCCGTCCAGAGCCGACTCAATGATAGCCCGCGCACCGCAGACTTTCATGCTGCCCGACATTCTCGACGCCCATCGCCGGGCCATCGCACAGGGACACAACGACTTTATCGACAGTTGCACCATGATGAGCCACTACGGCCATAGCCTCACTCTGACCGAAGGGCCAAGCGAAAACATCAAGATTACCACACCGTCTGACTTCTTCATGTTTCGTGCCATCACCGAAGCGCATGAAAATCAGCAGATATTCGGATTCTGACACCAGCCATCTGACACGCTATGCTCACATACACCAACCCCATAGTCCAACGCGACCTGCAAGAGATATGCTCGCGCATCGACACGGCAGCCTTTGATGGCAAGACCATACTCGTGACGGGGGCCAACTCGATGCTCGGCACATACATGGCCTACCTGTTTCTCTACATGGCCGACAAGCTCGGCCTCGATGTCAGGACAGTGGTGCTAACCCGCTCGGCCGACAAGACGCGCGCGCTCTATGCCGACTTCATCGGCCGGGAATACTTCGGCATAATCGACAGCGACATCACACACACCATAGCATATGACGGCCCGCTCGACTACATATATCACTTTGCCGGCAACGCATCGCCACGTTTCATCAACACTGACCCCGTCGGCATACTGCAGAGCAATCTCACCGGCACATTCAATGTCATGGAACTTGCTCGAGAAAAGAAAGCTCGTGTGATATTCGCCTCCACGCGCGAGGTCTACGGAGCACTTGACCTCCCGCAACTGTCGGAACACACCTTCGGAAGTCTCGACCCTATGGACAACCGTTCATGTTATCCCGAGAGCAAACGTGCAGCCGAGAGCATACTGCGAGCCTATCACCTGCAACATGGAGTGGAAAGCATCAGCGCGCGCATAGCCCACTGCTACGGTCCGGGCATGAAAACCGACAACGACGGACGTGTGATGGCCGACTTTATCGGTGACGCCATCAGCGGCCGCGACATCACCCTCAACAGTAGCGGCGATGCCGTCAGAGCCTTCTGCTACATATCTGACGCCACGACCGCTCTGGCTCTGTTGGCCATCAAAGGAGAAAGCGGCACAGCCTACAACCTGTCCAACGAAAGCGAGCCGCTCCCAATCAGAGAGATAGCCCGTATCATCTGCGAGTGCTGCGACCGACACCGCATAGAAGTACGGTTCAGCGGCCGGCAATCACAGGCCGGCTACTGCACATACCGGCGCGTGGCTCTTGACAACAGCAGGCTCACAGCCCTCGGTTTCATCCCCATGGTTTCACTTCGGGAAGGCATAACACGCACCCTGAAAAGTTTTGAATATGACAGACAATAGACGCCCGGTGACAATCGACGAGATACGCACCCTCCAGCTCGATATTCTCGACGCAGTCCACGACTTCTGCCGGCAACACGGGCTGCGCTACTCTCTCGGAGGAGGCACACTGCTCGGAGCCGTACGCCACAAGGGCTACATACCTTGGGACGATGACATCGACATCATGCTCCCACGACCCGACTATGAGAGATTCATTCGGGAATTTAAATGCGAGGGGACACACATGGCCATGCAGAACGCGAGGCTCGACCCGGCATGCATACTGATGTTTACAAAAATCTACGACACACGCACCGTACTCGAAGAGGCCGACCGCCTGCGCAACGGAGTGGCAATCGATATATTTCCCATTGACGGTCTGCCGGCACCCGACGCCCTGGGAAGCTACATCTCAACAATAGAGACATTACACCACAACCTGCTCAACAACACACGCACATATCGTTTAAGCGGGTGGAAGCTGCTGAAATATTACCTGAAGAAGCTCAAATATCCATCACGCGACAAGACACTCGACGCGCTGGAGCAACTCACCGCCTCCCATGACTTCGACACCTCCGACTATGCCGGAGCCATCTGCGGCAGCTATGGAGAGAAGGAACACATGCAGCAACCGGTGTTCACATCATATGTGACACTACCGTTTGAAGGGCGGCAATATATGGCCATAGCTGACTGGGACGCCTATCTTACAAAACATTATGGCGACTATATGAAACTCCCGCCGAAAGAACAACAGGTGTCGGAACACCCCTACAAAGTATGGTGGAAAGAGCAGGCATGAAACGTATATTGTTTATAATGGAGTCAATGTGCGGAGGGGGTGCCGAAAAGGTACTCACGACCCTCCTGAGCAATCTCGACTCTAAAAGATATGCCGTCTCGCTGCTGCTCCTCAACGCCACCGGTCCCAATATCAGCGATTTGCCCGATAATGTGGAGCTAATCGCTCTCAACGGTGAAAATTCGTTTTTCATAAAGCACAACCTGCTCTATAAGCGTCATTTCCGCAGAGCCTTATGGAAATTTCAGACATTGCGTGCCGTAGGACGGCAAAGATATGACACGATAATATCATTTCTCGAAGGTCCTTCGACGCTGATTCACTCGTTTCTGATGGGACGTGCCGGCAAAAACATCTCGTGGGTGCATACAAATTTCCGCACCAACCCCTGGACTGCAACCTTTTATAATCCGGGAGAGGAGCGTGACATATATAGTCGCATGGACAGCATAGTATTTGTGTCAGCCGGAGCGAAAGAGGCCTTCAAAGACCTACTCGGCCTGAACGGACGTTTCCATGTGATACCAAACATCATCGACAGGAATGCCATCATCGCCAAAGCCGGCGAGGAATGCATCGACAGCACCGGCTTCACCATATGCAACATAGGACGGCTCGCCGAGCCCAAGCGTCACGACCGTCTGATAAAAGTAGCAGCGGAGCTAAAACGGCGACGGCTGGATTTTACCGTATGGATACTCGGCACAGGCCGGCTTGAGTCCAGACTCCGACAGCTCGCAAAGAGCCTTGAGGTCGATGACAGAATCAGATTTCTCGGATTTAAAAAAAATCCTTATCCCTATCTCAAGGCTGCCGATATTTTCTTGCTGACATCCGACACGGAGGGTTACCCTACAGTGGTGTGCGAAGCACTTTGTCTTGACAAACCCGTAGTTTCGACAGCCATCACAGGCTCGGACGAACTGCTTGCCGGAGGGACAGGGATACTCACATCATTTGACGTCAGCGAGATTGCCGACAGAGTGGAGACGCTCATCCAAGACCCCGGTCTGCTCGACCACTATGCCGGGATGTCTCACAAGCAATCGCTGCGATTTGGCAGCGAGGCGATTATCAGTGAGATAGAGAAGCTTGTGTAACACATCGGCATGTGATTTTTGGATTGAGCGGGATTTTTTGTATCTTTGCAATATACAAGCATTTTAGCCCATGAGTGACGAGAATTTTACTGACGAGAACCTTTTTGATGCCGCCGGAGCGGTGAACGCCGGGCCGGGTGCCGACGATACCGAGGCCGAGGTGGAGGTGGTGGACTACAGCGAGGATGATATACGCACCCTCGACTGGAAGGAGCATATACGCCGCCGCCCGGGCATGTATATCGGCAAACTTGGAGACGGCTCCAACTTTGACGACGGTATATATGTGCTTATCAAGGAGGTGCTCGACAATGGCATCGACGAGTTCATGATGGGCTACGGACGCCAGATCACCCTCGACGTGGAGGGGGGCACGGTGACCGTGCGCGACTATGGCCGCGGCATCCCGCTGGGCAAGGTGGTGGATGTGTCGTCCAAGATGAATACAGGCGCGAAGTATGACTCGAAATCGTTTAAGAAGTCGGTCGGCCTCAACGGCGTGGGCATCAAGGCTGTCAACGCGCTCTCGACGGAGTTTTTCATCCGCAGCGTGCGCGACGGCCAGGCCAAGAGTGTGCTCTACAGCCGCGGCGAGATTATCGAGGAGAGCGGACTGGTGGACACCGACGAGCAGTCGGGCACGCTTGTGAGATTTACACCCGACGCCGACATTTTCCGCGACTACCAGTTTCAGGACAAGTATATAGTGCCGCTGGTCAAGAATTACACTTATCTCAACACGGGGCTGGCACTTATCTATAACGGCAAACGATACATCTCGCGCGGCGGTCTGCTCGACCTGTTGCGCGACAACATGAGTGTCGACCCTCTCTACGCGCCCATCCATCTCAAGGGCGATGACATCGAGGTGACGCTGACGCATGCCAACCAGCGCGGCGAGGAGTATTACTCGTTTGTCAACGGCCAGCACACCACTCAGGGAGGCACGCATCTGACGGCTTTCAAGGAGGCGGTGTCGCGCACCATCAAGGAGTATTTCAAGCGTGACTTCGATTATTCCGACATACGCAACGGCATGATTGCCGCGGTGTCGATCAAGGTGGAGGAGCCGGTGTTTGAGTCGCAGACCAAGACCAAGCTGGGCAGCCGCGATGTTGGTCCCGAGGGGCCGACAGTGGCCAAGTTTGTGGGCGATTTCATCAAGACCGAGCTCGACAATTATCTGCACCGCAACACCGATATAGCCGACATAATACTCAAGAAGGTGCAGGAGAGCGAGCGCGAGCGCAAGGCTATGGCCGGCGTGACCAAACTGGCGCGCGAGAAGGCCAAGAAGGTCAATCTGCACAACAAGAAACTGCTCGACTGTCGCGTGCATTTCAACGATCCCAAGGGTGACGAGGAGAAGAAGCGCGCGTCGTCGATATTTATAACGGAGGGTGACTCGGCCGCCGGGTCGATCACCAAGATACGCAACGTGGAGACCCAGGCAGTGTTCTCGCTGCGAGGCAAGCCTAAAAATTCCTACGGGGTGCCGGCCAAGATACTTTATGAGAACGATGAGTTCAATCTGCTTCAGGCGGCTCTCAACATCGAGGAGGGCATCGACGGTCTGCGCTATAACAATGTGATTATCGCGACCGATGCGGATGTCGACGGCATGCACATCAGGCTGCTGCTGCTGACGTTCTTCCTGCAGTTTTTCCCCGACATGATCAAGAAAGGCCACCTGTATGTGTTGCAGACACCTCTCTTCCGCGTGCGCAACGCCAAGACCGCCAAGCGTGCGGGACGCAAGGGGGGCAATGAGGAGACTTATTACTGCTACACCGACGAGGAGCGCGTGGCGGCTATCGCCAAGCTGGGCGATAATGCCGAGATTACGCGATTCAAGGGTCTGGGCGAGATTTCTCCCGATGAGTTCCGCGGATTTATCGGACCAGAGATGAGGGTCGACCGTGTGACGCTGCGCAAGGAGGATGCGGTCGACGAGCTGCTGGAGTTTTATATGGGTAAGAACACTATGGAACGACAGGAGTTTATCATCGACAACCTTGTGGTGGAGGATGATTCGGAACTCTTATAACTCTTATAGTTACTCTTATAGTTAAAGGAGTAACAAGTTAAAGTAGTTAATCTCAGGCATCGGGCCGCATTTATTCAATTTGACATTCAATCCGACAATCTTTTTTTAACGCTGATGACATTATTGTTTCCGGGAACTTTTGATCCTTTTACCGTCGGGCATGCTTCGATAGTGGAGCGGGCTCTGCCTCTGTGTGAGCGGATGGTGATTGCTGTCGGCTATAACGCGTCGAAGAGTTCGGCGGCCGATGGTGCCGCACGGCGTGTGGAAAGCATCGCGGCACTGTATGCCGGCAATCCCAAGGTAAAGGTCATCGCCTATGACGGTCTGACTGTCGACGCCTGCCGCCGCGAGGGTGCCGACTGGATGCTGCGCGGCGTGAGGTCGGTGGCCGACTATGAATATGAGCGTAATCTGGCCGACATCAACCGTGCCATCGCCGGCATCGAAACTCTGCTGCTCTACTCTCTTCCCGAACTAAGCTACATATCATCGTCAATGGTCAGAGAACTTGCATCACATGGCCATGACATTACAAAATATCTCCCATGAGAAGAATTTTCATACTTTTAGCCACACTGTTGACTACCGCCATGACGGCGGCATTATGGGCCGACGTCAGACTGTCGCCCGACCGCAAACTGGCTTTTGCCCAGCAGATTATCGCCAACTATTATGTTGACACCATCGACACCACCAAGGTGGTGGAGGATGCTATCGTAGCTATGCTCAAGGACCTGGATCCCCACTCGACCTACTCCAACGCCGAGGAGACGCGCGAGCTGACCGAGCCGCTCGACGGAAATTTCTCGGGCATAGGCATACGTTTTCAGATGAACAACGACACGCTCTATGTCATCGAGTCGGTGGCCGGAGGTCCGTCGGAGCGCGTAGGCATCCAGCCGGGCGACCGCATCATCTCGTGCAACGATACGGTGATAGCCGGTGTCAAGAAGCCCAACTCGGAGATACTTAAAGTGTTGCGTGGTCCCAAGGGGTCGATAGCCAATCTGAAAGTGCTGCGCAAGCGCACGCCCGAGCCTATAATGTTTGCCGTGAAGCGTGACGAGATACCCATCTACAACGTCGACGCATCCTATATGGTCAACGACAGCGTGGGCTTTATCTCGATAGCCCGCTTTGCCGGCACTACTGCCGACGAGGTGAACGATGCCATGAAGAAGCTCGGCAAGAGCGGCATGAAGCATCTCATCATCGACCTCTGCGACAACGGCGGCGGCTATCTTAAAGCGTCGACCGACGTGGTGAACAATTTTCTGCGCCGCGGCGACCTGATAGTCTACACCGACTCGCCCAAGAACGGTTCGAGCCGCTTTGAGGCTCCTACGGACGGTAAGTTTCTTGATGGACGCGTGGTGGTGATGGTCAACCAGTATTCAGCCTCGGCGAGCGAGATTCTCTCGGGCGCGCTCCAGGACAATGACCGTGGTGTCATCGTTGGCCGCCGCACTTTTGGCAAGGGCCTGGTGCAGAGACCATTCCCCTTCCCCGACGGGTCGATGATACGTCTGACCGTAGCACGCTATCACACTCCTTCGGGCCGTTGCATCCAGAAGCCGTATGCCGACGGTGACGATGATGCCTACCGCATGGATATGGTGAACCGCTATAAGTCGGGCGAGCTGAATTCGGCCGATTCTATCTCGCTGCCCGACTCGCTGCGTTACAGCACTCTGCGCCTGGGCCGTGCGGTATATGGCGGAGGCGGCATCATGCCCGATGAGTTCGTGCCGCTCGACACGACTTTCTACTCCGACTATTACCGCGACCTTGTGGCCAAGGGTGCCATCAGTGATTACACGCTTCAGTATGTCGACGAGAACCGCCAGGCTCTGAAGAAGAAGTATAAGACGGAGAAGGCTTATCTGGAACAGTTTGAGGTTACTCCGGAGATTATGCAGGGGCTCATAGACACGGGTGTCAAAAATGGCGTGGAGCTGAATCAGGAGCAGTATGAGACGTCACGCGAATATCTGGCTGCGATTGTGAAGGGTCTTGTAGGCCGCGACCTGTTTGACCAGTCGACCTATTTCAAGGTTATGAATCCCCATAACAATATTTTCAGCACGGCTGTGGAGATCATCAACGACCCTCAGCGATATGCGGGTTTCTTGCAGTCAAAAAAGTAATCTTATAGTTAAAAAAGTAACAAGTTAAAGGAGTTTAGACAGGAGATGTTACCAGATGTCTAAACTCCTTTAACTTGTTACTTGCTTAACCCTAAGAATTACTTTTTGATGGTGCCGCCGGGGGATTTGTCGGCGGTGATGGCGGGACAGGAGAGTTTGCGGACGTTGATGGAGCCGCCTGAGGAGGCTTTGACTGTGGCTGTGTTGGCGGCTCCGGCTATGGATATGTCGCCGCCCGACGTGGCATCGGCAGTGAGGCTGTCGGCGGTGACGGCATCGATGTCGATGTCGGAGCCCGAAGAGGCGTCAAATGCTGCTGTCCTGGTGGTGAGAATGTCGATGTCAATGTCTGCTCCCGAGCTTGTGTTGCACTGCAGCGAGCCACAGGTGAGCCATTCGATGCTAATGTCGGAGCCGGAGGATGCTGTGATTTCGGCGGCCTGTCCGGGGACATTGACGGGCGCGGGGACTTCGAGTTCGGCACCGGAACTTGTGCTCATACGTGCTACGTGAGGAGCATAGAGAGTGACTTTGACGTCTTTGAGGGGATGGCCCCCGCCAATTCCGAAGAGGCTGAGAAGGCCTTGTTTTGTATCGCTTTCGCCATAGATGTGAAGCACACCCTTGCGGAGTGTCACCTTTACATTGTTTATGTTTTTAGCGGGGCCTGTGATGAGTACCCGGGCTCGGAGGGTGTCGGGGATGTAGGTCACGTCGACTCCGGCCGAGACACGTAGCGCGCTGACGGTGCCTTTGAGTGAGAGGGAACGCTCGGCGGCACTGACCGTGACTGCCATGAGGACGAGGAGCAATGAGGCGAGGATTTTTTTCATACGCGGGGTGATAATTTTAGCGGTATATATAATAATGTGTGACAAGACCGTCAGCTTATGACGACGGGGACCATGGAGACGGCCGAGACGGTGTAGAGGACAGAGGAGACGTTGCAGGCAAAGGTGTCGAAAAATTCCATTGGTCCGTTGCCGAGGCCGAGGAGTATGCATGAGCCGATGATAAACACCGCTTCGAGCACTATGAGGGAGATTATGGCTGTCACCGACATGCTCGGCGCGCGAAAGAGGGTGGCGATGCCGGCGCGGCAGAGGCAGAGGGCAGGAAGAGCTACGGCAAAGAGCACCAGAGCGCATCCCCAACCCTGGAGATAGGGACTGCCGGAGGATATGCCGAAGGCTGTGAGGAGGGTGTCGTTGGAGGCGAAATAGAGGCAGGTGACGCCGCCGACGATGACTATGCCGACGATGGCTGTGGCAAAGCCGACGAGTCCGCCGACAAGACCGAGGATGACGAGGATTATGCGTCCGATAATGAGGAAGATACTGTTGATGACATTACTGACGCTTCCGCCCGAGGGGACCGGGGCGGCGGGAGGGGCGATGTTGTCGATAACGGTCTGGCCAACGTTGTCGACGGTGACCGGCTCACCGCGCATCTCGAGTATCTGACGCGGGGTGCGCGCGGGAGGAATGACCATCCAGCAGATGAGATAGCCGAGCAGGAGAGGCCAGAAGAGGCCGAATTTTGTAAGCGAGAGCGTGGCCACCACCACGAGTATGCGCAGCACTGTGACATCCCAGCCGAGATATTGTCCGAGGCCGGCTATGACTCCGCCGAACACTTTATGACGCTCGTCGCGGAAAAACTTTTTATGAAACGGGGGCGGTGTGGCTCCGTCGGCCACGGGTGACGTTTCGGCACCGAAGGGTTCGGGGCGGGATGGACGGGAGGGCTCGGAGGCATCCGACTCAAAGCCGGCTTCATCGGTAATCTCGTCGGGGCGGCCCATGATGGATATGACACGGTTGACGTCATCGATGACTATCACCGAAGCTCCGCCGGCCAGCCGCTGGTCGAAGTGCTCGGAGATGCGAAACTCGATGTCGTTGACAATCTCTATGCCCTCGTCGCCGGGAAAAGCGTCGCGGAGCTGGGCAAGATAGTTCTGGAGGAGGGTGTAAGCGTCCTCGTCGATATGGTATATTTTGCCGTTAATATTTACTTGGAATGTCTTTTTCATTGCGGCAGGTATTTGTTGTTGTAGTCGAGTTGAAGGATTGTTACTGCTGAGGCTATCTCGTCCCATGACTGCTGGAGCTGCTCGAGAAACTGATGGCCTACGGGGGTGATGGAGTAATATTTTCGCGGGGGGCCCTGAGTAGACTCTTCCCAGCGGTAGGACAGGAGCCCGTCGTTTTTGAGGCGCGTGAGCAGGGGATAGAGCGTGCCCTCCATCACTATCAGATGGGCCTCCTTGAGCCGGGCTATCATCTCGGAGGCGTAGGCGTCGCCCCGCTTGAGGATGAGCAGCACGCAAAACTCAAGCATCCCTTTGCGCATCTGTGATTTTAAGTTGTCGATATTCATATTTCGGACGTTTTGTCTGTTATTTGGCATTGCAAAGATAGGGAGATTCCACAGTACTTTGCAATACATAGTACTAAGATTTAACAAATATTAAACAAAAGATTATCCGAAATTTCGTCAATAATGGCCAAAGAGTCATCCGTGAGAGTATGACTAAATGAAGGTTAAGCAAAAAAGTTGTAATTTTGCAAAATGATTATGAGACACCTGATAACAATATTTGCCATGCTGTTGTCGCTGACTGCGATGGCTGTGGAGCCGACCTCCATGACCGCCGGCGAGCCGGACTCAACGGCATGCGATACGTGCTGTGAGGGAGTGAGCAAGACTTATTGGATAAAGCAATTGATCGACAACGGTTTTCGCATCCATGACGAGAGGGTGTGCTATCCGCGCTTCCCACGTTTCTGCCTGAACGTGTACAACTGGGGCGACCGCACATTCAACTCCTACGACACCGCCTATGTGGTGGGTACGGGCAAGAACTGGAAGCTGCAGGGCAAGAGCTACAACTGGATGGAGACGTCGACGATAACGATTCCGAAGCAGTCGTCGGTCAACATGCATTCCGACCTGTATAGCGACGCGGGTTTCTCGCTCAATTTCATGGCCGTGAGCATCGGTTATATGTGGAACATCAACAAGCTCTTCACCGATCCGACCAACCGACGGACGTTTAATTTTGACTTCACATGCTCGCGCTTTTCGCTCAATTATCAGTCGGTGTCGTCGACGGGAGGGATGATTATAACGCAGTTTGGCGACTATAACAACGGCCACAGACTCCACTATAAGTTTGACGACTGTTCGACCGACTCAAAGACGCTCGACGTGTATTGGTTTTTCAATCACTACCGTTATTCGCAGGCTGCGGCTTACAGCTATTCGAAATATCAACTGCGCAATGCGGGGACTCCGCTGGTAGGGTTCAACTTTACGGAGCAGCATATCAAGATGAATTTCAACGGCATGCCGGCCATTATGCTTGAGCATTCGCCGCTGGAAAGCAATGAATATCAGTCAGACTACAGGAGCTATTGCGCTATGGGCGGATATTCCTACAACTGGGTGCTGAAGCCTCGCCGCTGGCTCATAAACGCTACCGGCATGGTGGCTGTGGGCTACCGACAGCTTATCAGTTCGGGCGACGAACGCGACTCGAAGTCGCGCGTGGCTAACAATTTCAAAATCAACGTGGCTGCGGTGTATAACCACAAGGCATTGTTTGCAGCGTTCACCGCCCGCGGCATGGGTTATGTCAATTATAATATGGGCGACCTGAGCCACCTGAATACTATCATCTCGTTCACAGCCGCTGTCGGGATGAGATTCTAGCTCACTATGGTTTAAAAAGTTTAAAGAGTTTAAAAAGTTAAGATAATAGTTTGGGAGGGTATATCGCCAACGGATACCCTCCCAAACTATTATCTTAACTTTTTAAACTCTTTAAACTCCTTAAACTCTTTAAACTATAAGAGTAGCCATAAATGCGATGGTGTAGAGGAGCATGAGGATGGCGGTCATGCCGAGGAGGGGATTGAGGGCGGGACCGTGTCGGCGTACGAGGCGCGTGTAGAGGATGAAGTGGAGCACGAGATATATGCAGGGTAGGAGCCAACCCCACCGCGAGGCTGCGAGCCATGCAGGCATGGTGAGAATGACGGCCATGAAGCCGTTGGCGAGGTAGAGGGAAGCTGTGGCGCGAAGACCGATGACTACGGCAAGGGTGCGTTTACCGACAGCGAGATCGTCGGCCTGGTCACGGTAGTTGTTGACCAGAAGGACGTTGGCTCCCATAAGTCCGATGCCGACCGACATGGCGAGCAGCCACCAGCCGAAACTGCCGCCCATGAGCATGTAGGTGAGGCAGACGGGGACTATGCCGAAGAAGATGATAACGGCTATCTCGCCGAGGGCATGGCGCGACAATGGGTAGGGTCCGGAGCTGTAGGCTATGACGCCGAGGGCGGTGAGGACGCCGGCGATGTACATCCACCATTGTCCGTAAAGGGCTACGAGCAAGACACCGACCACGCATGCGAGGGCAAGGGTGGCATAGGTTGCTGTCTTCATGGCGCGGGGGGTGATGTCGCCTTCGGTGACTCCGCGACGAGGTCCCACGCGGCCGGCTTTGTCGAGTCCGGCTTTGAAGTCGTAGTATTCGTTGGCGAAGTTGGATGCTATCTGGGCGAGGAGGGCGAAGAGCATGCACATGAGCCAGGGGACGAGTCTGAACCGCCAGGCGAGCATGCCGAGCGCGCCTGCGTAGATGACGCCTGCAAGGGAGACGGGGAGGGTGCGCAAACGCATGGCTTCAAGCCATATCTTGATTTTTCCTGACATGATTTTTTATTAGACGGTAATATGTCAAAAGAGTTAAGACAGGAGTGTCGGGGCTTGATGGGTGATGCGATTTTGGCCGCCGTCTACCGTTACTCCCGGACTTCTGTCTTAACTCTTTTGACTTGTTGCTTCCTATACAATAAGTGGTTGTTATTCAAATTGTGCGGCGATGGCGTCGGCTATGGACTGCATCTCTTCGGCGGGGAAGGTGTGCTTTTTGGTAAAGTCCATGTCGGCTTCGCTGTTGATGGGGAGGAGGTGTATGTGGGTGTGGGGCACTTCAAGGCCGACAACGGCTACTCCTACCCGCGAGCAGGGAATGGCTTTCTCGATGGCTTTGGCTACGCGACGGGCAAAGAGGGTGAGGTCGCGGTATTCGTCTTCGGTGAGGTCGAAGATGTAGTCGACTTCACGACGGGGGATGACGAGAACGTGGCCGCGGGCTACGGGGTTGATGTCGAGAAAGGCGTAGTGCTTGTCATCGGCGGCGACTTTGTAGGAGGGAATTTCGCCGGCAGCTATTTTGGAGAAGATAGTCATAGAGAGTTGCTCTTCGAGCAAAGGTTATGAGGTTATATGGTTATGAGGTTATAGAGAGCTTGCTCTTCGAGCAAGGGGTGGAGAGTGCCGGATGGCGGGATTAGAAGCTGATCTCGACGATCTCAAACTTCATGACACCGGCGGGGACACGGATGTCGACGATCTCGCCGAGCTTGTGGCCGAGAAGTCCCTGGGCGATGGGGGTGGAGCTGCCGATCTTCTTTTCCTTGAGGTTGGCCTCGGAGTCGGCTACGATGGTATACTCCATAGTCATGCCGTTGGTGTGGTTTTTGATCTTGACACGGTTGAGTATCTGCACTTCTTCGTTGTTGAGATTGCTCTCGTCGATGATGCGCGAGTTGGCTACGAGGTCTTTGAGCTGGGCTATCTTCATTTCGAGCATACCCTGGGCCTCCTTGGCGGCGTCATACTCGGAGTTTTCCGAGAGGTCGCCTTTGTCGCGGGCCTCGGCGATGGCTGCTGATATGCGGGGACGTTCCACTGATTCGAGAAACGCGATTTCTTCCATTTTTTTCTTGTAACCTTCTTTGGTCATGTAAGTTATTGCCATGGCTGTAAAAAAGTTTGTTCTGTATATGTGAGAGGTTTATGTTATCGGTTGCGATGTTTTACACAACACTTTTCTATCGGGTGAACGTAAAAAAATTTAGAATCTCGAGGCTTACGGCTACGAGACCCTACAATAAAAAGATTGCTATTTTTACGTAGTGCAAAGGTAGTCACAAAAAGGGGAGAAAGCAATTATCGCAGTGTGTTTTAACAAATTTTCACCGCTTAAAAAAATGGTTAAAATCATAATTTACGTACTTTTGTAATAATGAAAACCACATTTCTCATAGGATATATGGGCAGCGGCAAGACTACGCTCGGACGTGCCGTGGCGGCCCGGACAGGCATCCGTTTTATCGACCTCGACGATTACATCGAGGAGCGCGAGGGGTGCTCGATCAAGGAGATTTTTGCCTCACGTGGCGAGGATGCTTTCCGCGCCATAGAGCGGGATGCCCTGCAGGAAGTGAGCCGTATGGCCGACACGCTGGTGGCGTGTGGCGGGGGCACGCCGTGTTTCGGCGACAATATGGATCTGCTCAACCGCTGCGGGCTGACGGTGTATCTCGACGCGCCCCACGGGAGTCTGCTGTCGCGACTCAAAGAGGGACGTGCCAAACGTCCGCTCATAGCCGGGCTGAGCGACGAGGAGCTGGACGAGTTTATCGTCAGGCAGATGGAGTGGCGTCGGCCTCATTACAGCCGCGCGGCCCTGAGGTTTGACAGCTCGCGGCTGGAGTCGGTCGAGGAGGTGGCCGAGAGTGTGGAGAAATTTTTAAAACTCATAGAGCATGAATGTTGAATCGACTCCTACCGCGGTGGAGCAGCCCTGCGAGGTGCGCAACCGCAACCGCCGTCTCACGATAGGGTTGCCCCGATGTGAGGACCCGGCCGAACGCCGTTTTCCACTGACTCCCGAGGGGGCGGCCCTGCTCATCGAGAGGGGATTCAGCGTGAAGATGCAGGAGGGGGCGGCCGAGAGCATCCATTATGAAGACTCGCGCTACATACGCGCGGGGGTGGAGATAGCTCCGCGCTCGGAGACACTGAGCTGTGACATAGTGATATACACGGCCACGCTGAGCGAGAGCGACGCGCGGGCCCTGAGGCGCGGGGCGATGGTGCTGACGCTGCTGAGGGCGGCGTGTGGCAACGAGCGCGTGATACGCGCGCTGCTGGAGCGTCATGTCATATCCATAGCTCTCGACCTGGTGGAAGATGAGCGGGGATGCACGCCGTTTGCCGACATTCTGGCCGAAATCGACGGTCGCGCGTCGATAGCCATAGCCTCGTCACTGCTTGCCGACTCGCAGAAGGGCAAGGGCATACTGCTCGGAGGAGTAGCCGGCATAGTGCCGTGTGAGGTGCTTGTAATCGGCTCGGGTATAGCCGCATGCGCCGCTTCGCGCTCGGCTGTCGGTCTGGGTGCGACGGTGAGGATGTTTGACAACGACATCTATTCGCTGCGGCGTGCGTCGCAGGAACTCGGAGCGGGTGTCATCACCTCGGCCCTTCATCCGCGCACACTCGACAATGCCCTGCGCACGGCCGATGTGGTGGTGGCCACGCCTGTGACGATGCCGTTCGCGCTCCACAGCGAAGCCGTCGGGCGTATGAAGAAGGGGGTGCTGACGTTTGACCTCACGGCTGCGGCCGACGGGTCGTCATTTCCGTCGATGACTCCCGTGGACCTCGCGCTGGCCTCGGCGGTGGACGGGTCGCTGCGCACCGACAACCGCATCTGTTACGTACACGCCGGCAGTGCGGTGGCCCGCACGGCAGCAATGGCTCTGACCAACACGCTGCTGACGCTGCTTGAGAGCATTGTGAGCTGCGAAGGCCCGTCAAACGCGCTGAAACTGCATCCGGGCATGCAGAAGGCGACTCTGACATTTTTCGGCAAGCCGGTCAATCCGGCTGTGGCCTCCATGCTGCGCACACGCAGTGTGGATATTTCCATTTTTCTGACTTTATCGTAATATTAATGGCTCCACGCAAGAGATTTTATGTAGTATGGGCAGGTCATGCCACGGGGGTGTTTGACTCATGGGAGGAGTGTGAGCTCCAGACCAAGGGTTATGCGGGCGCGAAGTTCAAGGCGTTTGACTCGCAGGAGGCGGCTGTGGCTGCCTATCGCGGCAATCCTGACGAACATATGGGACTGCTGCGCTCGATAGCCGAACACCGCACGGCTCCGGTGAATTATGAGGATTTTCCGGAGATACGCCTCGACTCGCTGGCGGTGGACGCGGCGTGCTCTAAAAACCCCGGACCTGTGGAATATCAGGGCGTGTGGGTGCGTACCGGCGAGCGAATCTTTCATGTAGGACCGCTGGAGGGGGGCACCAATAATATAGGCGAGTATCTCGCGCTGGTTCACGGTCTGGCTATGCTGAAGGCGCAGGGCCGACACACGACTCCTATATATACCGATTCGCGCACGGCTCGCTCGTGGGTGAAGAAGGGGCAGCCGAAGACTACGCTGGCCCGCACGCCGCAAAACGCGCGCCTCTTCGAGATGCTCGACCGCGCGACGGCGTGGCTGGCCAACAATACTTTCAGCAATCCTATCCTTACATGGGATACGCCTCAATGGGGTGAGATACCGGCTGATTTCGGACGTAAATAACCCCGGGAGGGTTATTTGCATCTGAAATCAGCCGGTATCTCGCCCCATTGAGAGTTTAGAGGTTGAAAGTTTAGAGTTTAACTCTTATAGTTAAAAAGTTAAAGGAGTTTATAAAGTTAAGATAATAGCTTGGTGGGCCTATCGCCAACGATTACCATCTTAAACTATTATCTTAACTTTATAAACTCCTTTAACTTTTTAAACTATAGGAGATCAGAACATGGGCGTGAAGGGGGTGGTGGGGAAGAGGCGTGAGGTCACGTCGCCCACATAGTCGGCGGTCTTGGTGGTGTCGAGCTTCATTACAGATGCGCCTTTGCGGAGGTCACACTTGCCGAGGTCGACATAAAACATACCGGGGTTGGTTACGATGTCAAAGTAGTAACGCAGGTCGCGGATGTTGGAGAACGATCGCCATTGGGTGGAGGAGACGTTGGCGTCACCGAGCGTATAGGTGTAGGGCACAGAGACGTTGTTGAGTATAGAGCGGGTGATGGAGACGCCGAGGTCGGCCTCGCCGGTCTTCTCAACATGGGTGTCAAAGAAGTAGCCGCGCACGTAACGGTCGGGGCTGCTGACAGTACCGGGGAGGGTGTTCTGGCCCCCCTTCTTTACCCAGTAGTCGTTGATGGCGTTCATCTGGAGATAGGGCGGGTCGTTGGTGAGCACCTTGATGTCCTGACCTTCGTAAATGTTGATTTTGCCGTGGTCAAACTCTACCATGGCTGAGCGGCCGCGCGAGTCGGTGATGCCCCAGTGTAGGGCGGTGGTGGTGCCGTTGTCGAAGGTCGCGCCCGAAATGGTGAAGTTGTGCTGACGCAGGAGTGCTACAGCCTCGGGGGTGTCGGCACACATGTCGAGAAGCCAGGCAGGAAACATGGCGAGCGACATGGGGGGACGGTTGGCGGTGGAGTCGCTCTCGTAGACGGTGCCTTTGCAGAAGAGGCCGTTGACCACAAGGCCCTTTTCGTTCATGCCTTCGGTAACGCCTCCGTCATAGCTCACGGCATAGACCGCGCCATACTTTGAGGTCCACGTGACAGAGCCCGGAAGAGAGTTGCCCATCTTCTGCATGCCTCGCGGATATACATATATATTGGTGGGGATAGGAGTCTTCCAGTCAAGAGAGCGGCCTACGATGCGGAGGCTGTCGTTGCCCACATAGAGGACTCGCGAACAGGCCTCGGCGCGCTGCACAGATGCTGTGACGGCAAGCGCGGCGACGAGAGGGTAAAGATAACGTAGTTTCATTGTAATATGCGTATATGAGAGTTGGGGGAAAATAGTGAAACGGTTACGGGCCGGCCGAAGCCGGGTCCGATTCATATTTATGAAACGCGGGCGGGGTGTGTATTGTTCAGCATCAGAGACTTTGCAAATTGTTCAACCGACAATATTTAAAAATTCTTAATATGAGCTAAAATTTTTGGCGGACACCGTGATTGTGTATAATTTTGTATCGGAAAGAAACACACCATAGTTGTATTCCTTGGACTGATAAAGATTTTACGCATTATTTTTTAGTTTTTATGGACTAAGGACAAAGGCAACTTCTCAGACTGTCGTCGTGATGACGCTTGTCCTCTGAAAAAATGGTGTTGTGTAAGTATGATATAATCTCTACATTATTTGGATGATATAGTTTGAATTAACTATAAATCGCAAATTGCCTTTTGGCTTTAGTCCGGTGTTCCTTGCTGATAAGGGGCAGCGGATATTTTTTTGCCCTGAAGCGATTTTGAATTGACAATGATTTTGGCTAATTTTGACAGTCTATAGCTCAGCATTTCTATGAACGACCCGTCACCGACTCCCCTACCCTGCCGTCCGGCCGTGACATTTGTCATGCCTGCCTACAATGCTGCTCCGTATATCGACGAGGCTATCGGCTCGATAGTCGCGCAGAGCTTCGTGGACTGGGAGCTGATAGTGGTGGATGACCATTCGACCGACGACACGGCCATGAGGGCGCGCGAATGGGCCCGCAGGGAGCCGAGAATCAGGGTGTTGCAGACGGAGCGTCAGACGGGATCGGCTTTTATCCCGCGCAAGACCGCCATAGAGGCAGCCGGGAGCGATCTTATATGCTGCGTGGATGCCGACGACCGCATCGCCCCTGACTTTATGCAACGGCTGATGAGACGCCGACGCGAGACGGGAGCCGACATAGTGTATCCCTCGATGTGGAAGTTTGACAACACTACTTCACAAAGACTGCTTCCTCTCGACTCCGGGCTGTATGACAAGGCCATTGCGGGACGCGATGTTGTAAGCCTGACGCTTGACGGCTGGAAAATCAACACAAACGGTGCACTGAAGGAGAGACGGCTGTATCTGTCGCTCTACGAACGGATGCCCGACTTTGCAAACCATACGTTTGCCGACGAGCTGCTGACGCGCTATCTTATATACGACGCCCGTCTGGTGGCTTTCAGCGACGCGGCCTATTATTACCGCGCCAATCCCGGGTCAGTCACCCGCAAGGTGTCGGTGAAACAATTTCACTATCTGCTGAGCAATCTGACGCTCATCTCGTTTACCCGCGAGCGTTACGGCGTGGGGTCGGAGGAGTACGCGCTGGCTCAGAAGCAGAATTTTTTGGGCTATTACAGCGCGTTGCTTATGCTGGAGGAGGGCAAGCTGCCCGAGGCGGAGGCCGCGGAGGCGCGACGCCTGACCGTCCGTGCCCGCGAGGCTATCGATTACGACTCGATAAAAGGTCGTATATCGTGGTGTTTCAGACTGATACACATGCTTCCAGAGAAGGCTTTCGTATTGCTTAGAAAATTACGACGGACTTAAAAGAGCTTACCTAAAACAAATAATCCCCGCGAAATCACTTCGCGAGGATTGCTTGCGCTTCAGGATGGGCTTGAACCAACGACCCCCTGATTAACAGTCAGGTGCTCTAACCAACTGAGCTACTGAAGCAGTGTTGTGTTGCAATATACTATGTTGTGCGCTTCAGGATGGGCTTGAACCAACGACCCCCTGATTAACAGTCAGGTGCTCTAACCAACTGAGCTACTGAAGCAGTGCTCGCCTCGAGGGGTGTGCCCTCTTGACTTTAGCGATGCAAAATTACACTTAATATTTGAACTATGCAACCTTTTTTGAAAAAAAATCTTTCATTAAATGATTTTTTGACTTTTTGATTGTTCAAGTGTTATAATTATTGAGTAATTTTACAACCACGTTTTCAACTTCAATCCCAATTCCGACATGAAGAAACTGACCCTTTTAGCGGCCTCTCTGGTATTGCTGTCACTTCTTGCCTCGGCGACGACACGCAGCAAGAAGAGCGACATAGCACGCAATCTCGATATATTCAACGCGATATATAAGGAATTACAGACGTTTTATGTAGACTCAATCGACGCCGAAAAGTCAATCAACACTGCAATCGGCGCGATGCTCAACGACATCGACCCCTACACGGAGTATATCCCCGCCAAAGAGCAGGAGCAATTTCGCACCATGACCACAGGCGAGTATGCCGGCATCGGGTCGATGATACAGCAGACGCCCGAGGGAGTCATTATCTCTGAGCCTTATGAGGGGAGCCCTGCCCATCAGGCCGGACTGCGCCCGGGCGACCTCATAGTGATGATTGACAACGACTCGGTGAAAGGCTGGACGTCGGAGAAGGTCAGCGCGCATCTCAAAGGTGCCAACGGCTCGATGCTGCGCGTGACGGTAGACCGCCCTTATGTCGAGGACTCGATACTCTCGTTTGACATCAAGCGTGCCAAGATACAGATACCTTCGGTGCCCTACTCGGGAATGTTGCGCGACGGCGTGGGATATATAAGTCTCAACACATTCTCGGAGAAGAGCTATCCCGAAGTGCGCGAGGCTCTCGAGCGACTCATCAAGGATGGAGCCAAGGGCATAGTGCTCGACCTGCGCGGCAACGGCGGCGGATTGGTGGAGAGTGCGGTGCAGATACTCGGGCTGTTTCTGCCCAAGGGCACCACAGTGCTGAGCACCCGTGGCAAGGGTGTGCTCAACGAGAAGGTCTACAAGACCTCCGTGCAGCCTGTCGACACCAAAATACCGCTGACAGTGCTCATCGACGGTGCGTCGGCATCTGCGGCAGAGATCGTGACCGGAGCCGTCCAGGACCTGGACCGCGGCGTGGTCATTGGCAACCGTTCATTCGGCAAGGGCCTCGTGCAGTCCACCCGTCAGCTCCCCTATGACGGTCTGCTCAAGGTGACCATAGCAAAATATTATATACCCTCGGGCCGACTCATACAGGCCATCGACTATTCCCACCGTAATCCCGACGGATCGGTGGCGCGCATACCCGACTCGCTGACCACGGTGTTTCACACGGCCGGCGGACGTGAGGTGCGTGACGGCGGCGGCATCACGCCCGACATAACCATCGAGCTCCCCGACGTGAACCGCCTGACATACAACGTGGTGAGAGACAACTGGGCATTTGACTTCGCCAACCGCTATGCGGCATCGCACACGTCGATACCCTCGCCCGAGGAGTTTGTCGTGACCGACACCATCTATGAGGAATTCAAGAAGTCAATCGACCCGACCCGCTTCAACTATGACAAGGTGTGTGAGAGCGCGGTGGAGCAACTGCGCGAGATAGCCAAGGCCGAAGGCTATATGAACGACTCGACCTCGGCTCAGTTTGACGTGCTTGCCGGGATGCTCAAGCACGACCTCAACCGCGACCTCGACATCAACCGCAGCAACATCTCGCCCTATCTGGCAGGTGAAATCGTGCGCCGCTATTATCATCAGAAGGGCGAAATCATCAACTCGCTGCGCGAGGACAAGACCGTCGACTCGGCCGTCACCGTGCTGACAACTCCCCGCTACACGGAGATACTCGGGAAGTAACGGCCCTATCCGGTCCTCAACGCAAGCGTTATCCAATCCATGACTTTACAGGAACTCAGCGACAGATTTCTCTCCTCGCCGCGCGGGCAGGCTCTACGCAAGGCTCTTGCGGGACGCACACGCATAATCTCGGTGTATAATCTCGCAGGCTCGGCCCCGGCAATGATGCTCGGCGCGCTGCCGGCGCGCAAGGTGCCGACAGTGGTGGTGGCCGACTCGCTCGACGATGCGGGCTATATGTATCACGACCTCACAAGGATACTGGGCGAGGAGAAGGTGGCGATGTTTCCGTCGGGCTACAAGCGCGACATCAAGTATGGCCAGCCCGACGCGCCGTCGCAGATACTCCGCACCGAGGCCCTCAACCGCTGGCATTCGTCCAAGGCTCCGCAATATGTGGTGACCTATCCCGAGGCTATGGCCGAGAAGGTGGCCTCGCGCGAGACTATAGACGACCACACCATACGTCTGGCCACAGGCTCGGAACATGACCTCACAGAGATAATCAGATGGCTGAGAGACAACGGATTCAACGAAGTCGACTATGTGTATGAGCCGGGGCAGTTTGCATCGCGAGGCTCCATACTCGACATCTTCGGCTACAGCAGCGAGCTTCCTCTGCGCATCGACTTCTTCGGCGACGAAATAGACTCGATACGTCTCTTCAACATCGAGACACAGCTCTCGGAGCAGAAACTCGACCACACCTCCATTACCTCGGGCATAGCTGCCGAGAATGCACAGGGCGAGTCGCTGCTCGACTATGTGGACCCGTCGACGCTCTTTGTGATGCGCGACGCAGGCTACACGGTGAGCCGCATACGCGCCATAGCTGCCGAGGAGTTCTCGCAGAGCGCGATAATCGCGGGCGAGGGCGACACCGGAGCCATGAGCCAGGTGATAGACGCCGAAGAGTTTGACAGGCATCTGGCCACATTCCGCCAAGTGAGATTCACCGCGGGCGCGCAGCCCGACGGCGAGGCCGGCGCGACAATCGACTTTGGCTGCACGCCGCAGATAATCTATCACAAAAATTTTGACCTCATCGCCGACTCGTTCACTGGATTTCTCGGCGAGGGCTACACCATATATATATTAAGCGACAGCGAGAAACAGATTGAACGTCTGAAAGCCATCTTCGCCGACCGCGGCAACGACATCACGTTTGCCCCGGTGACGCCGACCCTCCACGAAGGGTTCAGCGACAAAGGGCTGAAGATGTGTGTGTTTACCGACCATCAGATATTTGACCGTTTCCACAAATACACACTCAAGAGCGACCGTGCCCGCTCGGGCAAACTCGCGCTTTCGCTCAAAGAGCTGAGTGCCATCGAGCCGGGCGACTACATAGTGCACGTCGACCACGGCGTGGGCCGGTTTGCCGGACTGCTGCGCACCAATGTCAACGGCCGCACACAGGAGATGATCAAACTCGTCTATGCCAACGATGACATCATCTTCGTGTCGATACACGCCCTGCACAAGCTGGCCAAATATCGCGGCAAGGAGGGTGTGCCACCAAAAATCAACAAACTCGGCACCGGCGCGTGGAACAAGCTCAAGGAGCGCACCAAGAGCAAACTCAAGGACATAGCCCGCGACCTGATACGCCTCTATGCAGCCCGCAAGGAGGAGAAAGGCCATGCCTTCGCGCCCGACAGCTATCTGCAACAGGAGCTGGAGGCATCGTTTATCTACGAGGACACCCCCGACCAGTTGACAGCCACCAAGGCCGTCAAGGCCGACATGGAGAGCCCCAAGCCTATGGACCGCCTGATATGCGGCGACGTAGGTTTCGGCAAGACCGAGGTGGCGATACGCGCCGCCTTCAAGGCTGCGGTCGACGGCAAGCAGACGGCCGTGCTAGTGCCGACGACAGTGCTCGCCTATCAACACTTCCGCACATTCTCCGAACGTCTCAAAGAGTTGCCCGTGAGGGTCGACTATCTCTCGCGCGCACGCACGGCCAAGCAGGTCAAGCAGATAGTCAAAGAACTTGCCGAGGGGAAGATAGACATCCTCATCGGAACCCACAAAATCATCGGCAAGGAGGTGAAATTCAAGGACCTCGGGCTGCTCATCATCGACGAGGAGCAGAAATTCGGCGTGGCCGTCAAGGAGAAACTCAAGCAGATGAAGGTCAGTGTCGACACTCTGACCATGAGCGCGACCCCCATCCCGCGCACCCTCCAGTTTTCACTCATGGGAGCGCGCGACCTCTCGGCCATCAACACCCCTCCGCCCAACCGCTATCCCATCATCACATCGGTCAACGCCGGGAGCGACGACATCATCAGCGAGGCGGTCAACTTTGAACTGTCGCGCAACGGCCAGGTGTTTATAGTCAACAACCGCATCGAGGGGCTTTATGACCTCGAGGCCCAGGTGAAACGCCTTGTGCCCGACGCACGCATCATTGTGGGGCACGGCCAGATGCCTCCCGAGAAACTCGAGAAGGCCATCATAGACTTTGCCAACCACGACTATGACGTACTCATAGCCACCACCATCATAGAGAGCGGTATCGACATGCCCAATGTCAACACCATCATAGTTAACAATGCGCAAAACTTCGGGCTCTCGGAGCTCCACCAGTTGCGCGGACGCGTTGGGCGCAGCAACCGCAAGGCTTTCTGCTATCTGCTGGTGCCGCCGGGGCTTCCGCTCACACCGGTGGCACGCCGCCGCCTCCAGGCCATCGAGAGTTTCAGCGAACTGGGCAGCGGCATACACATAGCCATGCAGGACCTCGACATACGCGGGGCCGGCAATCTGCTGGGTGCGGAACAGAGCGGATTTATAGCCGACCTGGGCTATGAGACCTATCAGAAGATACTCAAAGAGGCCGTGACCGAACTGCGCACACAGGAGTTTGCCGAGCTCGACAAGGCCGAAACGCTCGAGAGCGCGCAGGAGGAGTATGTGGCCGACTGTGTAATCGAGAGCGACATGGAACTGCTCCTCCCGGCCGACTATGTGCCCACCGAGAGCGAGCGCATATCGCTCTATCAGGAGCTCGACGGCATAGAGCGCGAGAGCGACCTGCTGGAGTTTCGCTCGCGCCTGACCGACCGTTTCGGAGCCATACCGGAGGTCACGCTCGAACTGCTCCGCATCCCTACCCTGCGCCGTCTGGCACGCCGCCTTGGCATCGAAAAAGTGGCTCTGAAGCAAGGCAAGATGTTCACTTATTTCGTTGACGACAACAACAAGGCTTACTACCAAAGCGAGATGTTCGGACGGATGGTGAACTATCTCACCTCCAATCCACGGCGCGTGCAGATACGCGACAAGAACGGCAGGAAATCATTTGCGTTCCTCAACATCCCCTCGGTGGAGACCGCAGTGGCGATACTACAGAGCATTGTGGATTTTAAAGCATAGAAGTGCGTATAGTTTAAAGGAGAAAGGTTAGAGGGCCAACCGATTCACGACTGAGCGGCAAGCCTGCCAAGGATTGAATAATTACTTAATCGGCTTGCCAGGAATTACTAATTACTAATTACCAATTACTAATTGCTAATTGACAAAAGGATGCTGATAAAGACTTATGGAGCCGCGGTGCAAGGCATTGACGCGCTGATAGTGACTATAGAAGTGGCCGCCGAGAAAGGGGTGTCGTTTGCACTCGTAGGCATGGCTGACACAGCCGTGAGGGAGAGCCACGAACGAGTGGTGTCGGCCCTGACACAGAGCGGATATTCGTGGCCGCGACGCCGCACGGTGGTCAATCTCTCGCCGGCCGATGTGCGCAAGGAGGGAGCAGCCTATGACCTGCCTATCGCGCTCGGTATTCTTGCTGCATCCGAACAGATAAAGTGTATACACCCGCTTGAGTCATACATGATTATGGGCGAGCTGTCGCTCGACGGGTCGGTGCTGCCCATACGCGGCGTGCTGCCGATGGCTATCAAGGCGCGCGAGATGGGATTCAAGGGGATGATAGTGCCGCGGGCCAACGTGTCGGAAGGTGCCGTGGTCAATAATCTTGACGTATATGGCGTGGGGTCGCTGGGCGAAGTCGTGGAGTTTTTTACCGGCAAACGAGAACTTGAGCCGACAGTGATAAACACGCGCGCTGAATTTGCCTCGGCCGCCACACATTTTGACTGCGATTTCTCGGAAGTCAAGGGTCAGGAGAGCGTGAAGCGAGCCTTTGAAGTGGCGTGTGCGGGCGGTCACAATCTGCTGATGGTCGGTCCGCCGGGGGCAGGCAAGTCGATGATGGCTAAACGTCTGCCCACCATACTGCCTCCGCTCACACTGTCTGAAGCCCTCGAGACCACCAAAATACACTCGGTGGCCGGACGTCTGAAAAGCGGCGCGCGCCTCATGACCGCCCGCCCCTATCGCGCGCCCCATCACACCATCAGCCCTGTGGCTCTTGTGGGCGGCGGCTCCAATCCGATGCCGGGAGAAATCTCGCTCGCACATAACGGCGTGCTGTTCATGGACGAGTTTCCCGAGTTTTCACGCCAGGTGCTGGAGGTGATGCGCCAGCCGCTCGAAGACCGCCATATCACGGTGGCAAGAGCAAAATACAGCATCGACTATCCGGCCGGATTCATGCTTGTGGCGAGCATGAACCCGTGTCCGTGTGGCTATTACAACCATCCCGGCAAGGAGTGCACCTGCTCGCCGGGAGCCGTGCAGAAGTATCTCAACCGCATATCCGGGCCGCTGCTTGACCGTATCGACCTGCAGGTGGAGATACAGCCGGTGAGTTTTGACAGCCTCGTATCGAAGGCTCCGGCCGAGGGGAGCGAGGCCATACGCCAACGGGTGATGAAAGCACGACGCATACAGGCGCGGCGATTCGCACAGGAGCGACACATACACTGCAACGCACAGATGAACCACCGTCTGCTCACGCTCCACGCTTCGCCCGACCGCGAGGGGATGCAACTGCTGCGCGACACCATGACACGGCTCGACATGAGCGCGCGTGCCTATGACCGCATACTGAAAGTGGCGCGCACCATCGCCGACCTCGACTATGCCTCACGCCCCGGCTTTGACGAGACCGACGAGGCCACCCTCACCGCCGCAGCCGGAGCCCCGGTGCTCAGCGACCACATCTACGAGGCCCTCGCCTACCGCAACCTCGACCGCGCCTCATGGGGCAAAAGCTTCGCGCAGGAGATTTAAGCCGCCTGCTTAAGACGGAGCTGAAGCTCCTGCGCTGAAACAAAGCCTGCGGGAAATGAGATGATGCTCGGAAGCCGAGGCGTTACTGCAAGAGGAGACAGAGGCTTTCTTCCTTTTTGTTTTAGCATCGAGCTTCAGCTCGTATCCATTATTTTTCAATCAATGACTCCCTAACCTGTCTCAACTATTCCTTACCATGAGCAAGCAGCAGATACAACGCGCGGCATGGCATGACTACCGCTCGCGATGCATTTATATGATTACTATCACCAAGCGTTGGGACCAGCCCCCTTTCAGCTCGCTTGTCGGCGATTACAGGCTTCCGACAGGCTCGCCGGGATGCTCGTCAACGGCCATGACTCCTCTTGGCTCGATAATACAACAGGCCATAAGACATCTACCCTGTCATGAACCGGCTATAAAGCTGCTCCAATATTCAGTGATGCCCGACCATGCGCACATACTGCTGTTTGTCACTCGCCCAACCGCCGAGCCGATAGGGGCGGCTATAGCCCGAATGAAGGCGGAAATAAACCGGTCGTGGGGCTATGGCAGCGTCTTCAACCCCGGATTCAATGACCAGATACTCAAATCATCGCGCTCTCTACAGACTCTTTATGACTATATTCGCGACAATCCACGACGACTGGCAGTAAGACAGGCTCTGCCCGACTTCTTCAGGCGGGTCAGGAATATTACAATCAACGGGAGGAGGTGTCAGAGCTATGGCAATCAGTTTTTGCTGAGGTGTCCGTTTAAGGAGCAGGTAGTGGTGCACAGGGCCGATGATGAGGCCACAAGAAGGGTCATGAGGGAGAGGTGGCTCTATGCGGCGGCTAACGGCGGGGTGCTCGTGTCGCCGTTTATCTCGCCGGCCGAGAAGGCTGTACGCGCCGAGGCGGAGGAGGCCGGCGGACGCGTGATACTTATCAGCAACAACCCGTTTGCCGAACGTTACAAACCTAATGTCCGCGATTTTGACCTCTGTTGCCGTGGGCGGCTGCTGATCGTGACTCCGGCAGGCGGGGAATGGGCCGGCGAGAAGGTGTCGCGCGAGGTGTGCCTGGCCATGAACGCGCTGGCGGCCGACATCTATGCCGCCGGAGCGTGATGTTCAGGATTTTTTGTTATCTTTGCAGTCATGGCAAGGAATTTACTGGGCCGCTATGTGTGGCTCATCGACACTATAAGACGCTTCGGCTCAATCAGGCGCGATAAGCTCAATGAGCTATGGGCCCGCTCGCCCTACTCGGACGGGGAACCGCTGCCACGACGCACGTTTTACAACTATCGTGCGGCTATCGAGGAGCTGTTTGCTATCACTATCGAGTGTGATCCGACTACGTATGAATACAGCATCGCCTCGGGCAACGACCGCCAGGAGGGTGTGACCGACTGGCTGCTCAACTCGGCTGCCATGAGCAATGTGCTCTCGACGGTCTCGGATGTGTCGGACCGCATATTTCTCGAAGATGTGCCCTCGGCTCGCACTTATCTGTCGCAGGTGGTGTCGGCTCTGAGAGAGCACCGCACGGTGTTGTTTACCTATCGGCCTTACACACGCTCGACCCCTACGCACGGGGTGGCCGTCGAGCCTTATTTTCTGAAGATTTTCCGCCAGAGGTGGTATCTGACCGGACGCAATGCGGGCGACGGCAAGGTGAAGACCTACGCACTCGACCGTATGGAGGATGTGACGGTGAGCGACGGGACGTTTGAGCCCGACCCGACATTTGACGCCGAGAGTTATGTGCGCGATACTTTCGGCATAGTTTTTTCGCAAGGCGAACCCAAGGAGGTGGCCCTGCGCACCGACCCGCGCCAGGCTAAGTATTTCCGCGCGCTGCCGCTGCACCACTCCCAGAGAGAGGCGGTGCATGATTCTTACTCAATATTTTATTACCGTCTGCGCCTCACGCCCGACTTTGTGCAGGAGCTCCTTTCGCTTGGACCGAAAGTGACTGTCATCTCGCCTCCCGAGCTGCGGGCCATGGTGAAGACGTCGCTGCGCGAGACGCTCGCGCTCTATGAGGACACGCCTCAGGGCCAGGGTATGTCGGGGACGCCAGAGTAGTGGTTGAGTCCGCGGGCGAGGATGAAGAGATAGTCGCTGAGGCGGTTGATGTAGCGAATCACCATGGGGTGGACGTATGCTCCGGTGTCGGCGAGATCGAGGACTTCGCGCTCGGCACGGCGACACACTGTGCGGGCTACGTGGGCCACGCCGGCTGCTATGGTGCCGCCGGGAAGTATGAAGGTGCGCTGGGGTGGCACGGAGGCGTCGAGCCGGTCGATGGCGCGCTCTAGGGCTTCGATGTCGGCCTCGGTCACGGCCGGCTGCTTGAGGTCGGAGGGGAGTGGCTCGTCGGGCCCAAGCTGAGGCGAGGGGGTGGCGAGATAGGCTCCGAGGCTGAACATCACGGCGTTGACGCGCAACAGGAGTGTGCTGTCCTCGGCTGCGGCCTCTATGTCGCGGACGTGGGCCTGGAGGAGTCCGATGTGGGCGTTAAGCTCGTCGACCGAGCCGTAGGCTGTGACACGGGGTGAGTTTTTGGCTACACGTGTGCCGCCGACAAGGGCAGTGGTGCCGTTGTCGCCCGTGCGGGTATAAATCATACTTTTCTTCATGATTGCAAAAATACACCATTTTTTCGTAAATTTGCCAGGCCAGAGAGAATTTTTACTCAGCTTCGCTGAAGGTTATGAGTTTATAAGGTTATGAGTTTATAAGTCTTTCTTGTAATCTCATTCCTTATTCTGCCCGGCTGACGGTCATGAGCAGTTTTGCCGGTCGGCTCTCTCCGGATGACAAGAGATATATAACTGAGTTTCAATCAATCATATAACAAACAACAGAATACATATGTTTTCAGGAATAGTAGAAGAAGCCGCCCGCGTGGTGGATGTTGTGAGCCGTGACGGCAATATTGACCTTAAAGTGGCATGCTCGTTTGCCAATGAGCTTCGCATCGACCAGAGCGTGGCCCACAACGGTGTGTGTCTGACCGTGGTAGACCTCCCCGGCGACGGGACTTACACCGTCACTGCCATACAGGAGACTCTCGACCGCAGCAACCTCGGCCTGCTGCGTCCGGGCGACCGCGTGAATCTCGAGCGGTCGATGCTTATGAACGGACGCCTCGACGGCCATATCGTGCAGGGCCATGTCGACACCACGGCCGTGTGTGAGAGCGTGGAGGATGTCGAGGGCAGCAAATACTTCAAATTTACCTACGAGGTGAGCCGCGAGATGGCCCGCCAGGGCTATATGACCGTCGAAAAAGGCTCGGTGACGGTCAACGGTGTGAGCCTCACGGTGTGTGACTCGACCCCGACATCGTTTCGTGTGGCTATAATCCCCTACACCTTCGAGCACACCAACTTCAACGCCATCGTGCCGGGGACAAGAGTCAATCTCGAGTTTGACATCATCGGCAAGTATCTCGCCCGTCTGGCTTCGCTGTAAAAAAGAGGGAAAATCGCGCCCTCATGTGTCTTATTTCACACATTTACATAAACTTTTGGGTGTAATTGCAATAAAATTCGTATATTTGCACCTCACAACCGACGGGGTGTGGAGCGTCCCGTCATGTCAAACCGAAAAATTCAAATACTTAAATCACTTTAATACACTACTTTAACACAATGCAAAGCAAAGGATCTTTGGGAAGTGTTGTTGCCGGTGTGATAGCCATCTTCATGGTGCTCATCTGCCTCTTCTACCTTTCTTTCACCGTGGTGACCAACCACTGGGAGGGCAAGGCCGAGGAATATGCAGCCACCGAGGCAGCCAAGGACAACAACTCTCCGGAAACTAAACGTAAAGCCTATAGCGAGTACATCAAGAACATCGCTAACGAAAAAGTTTATCTCGGCTACACTTTCAACGAAGTACAGAAACTCGCCGTAGGCCTCGGTCTCGACCTCAAGGGCGGTATGAACGTGACACTTCAGGTTTCCGTTCCCGACATCCTCCGCTCGATGGCCAACTCGGAAGGCAACCCCTACTTCAACACCGCCATCGCCAACGCCGACTCGGTAGCCCGCGTCAACAAGAGTGCCGACTATATCGACATATTCTGCAACGAATACCGCAAGCTCGACCCGCAGGGCGACCTCTCGGTTGTGTTCAAGGACCAGGTGAAACGCGGCGAGAGCTTTGACGCAGCCAAGAACTCGCTCAAGCAGGAGGTAAAAGACCGTGTGAGCAGCTCGACCAACGTGCTCCGCACCCGTATCGACCAGTTTGGCGTCGTTGCCCCCAACATCCAGGAGCTTGAAAAGGACGGCCAGATATTGCTCGAACTTCCGGGCGTGAAAGAGCATGACCGTGTGCGCGAGCTTCTGAAATCGAGCGCGAACCTCGAATTTTACGAGACCACCCCGTTCAACGAAATCTCGGGTGTGCTCCAGCAGCTCGACAACACCCTGCGCTCCGACTCGGCCAACAACGGCAAGGGCCTCTTTGATTACTTCCTCCAGGTAGGCAGCCCCCGCAGCATCGTAGGCGTGGGCATGGCTTCGGAGACTGCACGCGACACCATCGACGCCATCCTGGCATCGCCCGCCGCCAAGCGTATCCTCCCCAACAACCTCAAGCTCGCCTGGGAATTCAAGCCCCAGATCGTGCAGATCGACGACTCGGTACGCGGCAAGCGCAACCTCGCCATCTATGAGCTCGTGGCTCTCAAGACCACCAACGGCAAGCCCGCCCTCTCAGGCGACGTAATCACCCGCGCCACCAGCGAGTATGACCCCCAGCAGGGCGGCAACTATGTGTCGATGACTATGAAGCCCGAGGCCGCTCGCATCTGGGCCCGCCTCACCGCAGCCAACATCGGCAAGCAGATAGCAATCGTGCTTGACGACCACGTATATTCGGCCCCCAACGTCAACGGTGCCATCGAGGGCGGAAGCTCGTCGATCACCGGCAACTTCTCGACCGACGAGGCCAAGGACCTTGCCAACGTGCTCAAATCGGGCAAGATGGCCGCCAAGGTCGACATCATCTCCGACACCGTAATCGGTCCATCGCTCGGCGAACAGGCCATCCACGACGGTCTGTGGTCGTTTGTGATAGCTCTGGTGCTCCTGATGGTGTTCATGTGTCTGTTCTATGGCCTCATCCCCGGACTCATCGCCAACGTCGCGCTGATATTCAATATCTTCTTCACCTTCGGCATCCTCGCCTCTTTCCAGGCAGTGCTGACCCTCTCGGGTATCGCAGGTATCGTGCTTGCCCTCGGTATGGCAGTTGACGCCAACGTGCTCATCTACGAGCGCGCCAAGGAAGAGCTCCGCGCCGGCAAGAACATCCGCACCGCCATCGCTGACGGTTATGCCAACGCCTTCTCGGCCATCTTCGACTCCAACCTCACCTCTATTATCACAGGTGTAATCCTCCTGCTCTTCGGCACAGGCCCAATCAAGGGCTTCGCCACCACCCTTATCATCGGTATCATCTGCTCGTTCTTCACCGCCGTCTATCTGACCCGTCTCATCTATATGCTCTGCGGCAAGACCAAGGCTTTTGAGAACCTCACATTCTCGACCCCTCTGAGCAACAAGATGTTTACCAACACCAAGTATAACTTCCTTGGCGCACGCAAGGTGAGCTTCACTGTAGTGGGCATCTTTGTAGCCGTAATCGTCATCAGCCTCTTTGCCCGCGGTCTCAACCAGGGCATCGACTTCTCGGGCGGCCGCAACTATGTGGTACAGTTTGACCATCCCGTCAAGACCCATGAGCTCGACGCCAAGCTGACCCCGCTCTTTGACGGCGCACAGCTCAGCGTAATCACCATCGATGACGACACCAAGGTGCGTATCTCGACCAACTACAAAATCGACTCTGACGAAGAGGGTGTGGACGAGGAAATCACCAAGATACTCTACGAAGGACTCCAGGGCGAGCTCAACGGCATGAGCATGGAAGACTTCTCGACCACCAACGAGAATGTCGGCATCATGTCATCGCAGAAAGTAGGCCCGACCGTGGCCAACGATATGCGCACCGACGCCTATATCGCCGTCATCCTCGCGCTCATCGCCATGTTCTTCTACATCCTCCTGCGTTTCCGCAACGTAGCCTTCTCGGTAGGCGCGCTTGCAGCCGTAGCGTTCACCGCATTCACTATCGTAGGTTTCTACTCGCTGTTCTGGGGCGTATTCCCCTTCGCAATGGAGATTGACCAGTCGTTTATCGCCGCTATCCTTACAGTAATCGGTTATCAGATCAACGACACCGTGGTAGTGTTTGACCGCGTACGTGAGAACGTAGGACTCTATCCCAAGCAGAACTTCTTCGAGACCATCAACTCATCGATCAACTCGACCCTCGGCCGTACAGTGATGACCTCGTGCTCGACACTCCTCGTGCTCCTGTGCATCTTCATCCTCGGCGGCGATGCCATCCGCTCGTTTGTATTCGCAATGATATTCGGTGTGATTATCGGTACATTCGCCACCATCTACGTGGCCGCTCCCGTAGCCTACCTCACCGATGCCCGCCGCAACAAAGGAGCCAAGGCATAAACAAGACCGTATCATTATAATTTAGAAGATACAAAAGGACAAAAGTTTCAAAAGAAACAAAAGTTTTTAAATAGCTACACGTGCTTTACATGTAATTAAAAACTTTTGTTTCTTTTGAAACTTTTGTCCTTTTGTATCTCTTCTCTTATAGTATAAAAAAGTCAAAGGAGCCTATCAGTGCAATTATAGGCTCCTTTGACTTTTTTATCTAAAGAATTATTCGAGATAGCCGAATGATTTGAGTTTGTTTTCGCGGTTACGCCAGTTTGGCTCGACTTTGACAAACATTTCGAGGTAGACACTCTTACCGAAAAATTTTTCAATGTCTTTACGGGCTTCGACACCTACTTTCTTGATCATCGAGCCCTTGTGGCCGATTATGATACCTTTCTGCGAGTCTCGCTCTACATAGATGACGGCCATGATGTGGATGGAGTTTTCTTTCTCTTCAAATTTTTCCACTATGACCTCGACCGAGTAGGGGATCTCCTTGTCATAGAGCAGGAGTATCTTCTCGCGGATGATTTCGGTGACGAAGAAGCGGGCCGGCTTATCGGTGAGCGCGTCCTTGCCGAAGAAGGGTGGCGAGACGGGCAAGAGCTCGACAATGCGCTGCATTAGATTGGCGACGTTGAAGTTTTCCTTGGCCGACACGGGGAATATCTCGGCCTTGGGCAGAATGGTCTGCCAGCGGGCGGTAAGCTCTTCGAGCTGAGACTGCTCTTTCACAAGGTCAATCTTGTTGATGACAAGGAGCACTGGGATGTTTTCCTTGGCAACCTTGGCCAGATAGTCGGCGTTTTTGGCCGGGTCCTCAACCACATCAGTGACGTAGACGAGCACATCGGCGTCGACGAGCGCGCCTTCGCTGAAGTTGAGCATGCTCTCCTGGAGCTTGTACTTGGGTGCGAGCACTCCGGGGGTATCGGAAAACACGATCTGATATTCGGGAGTGTTGACTATGCCCATTATGCGGTGACGGGTGGTCTGGGCCTTGGAGGTGATGATGCTGATGCGCTCGCCCACCAGCAGGTTCATGAGGGTCGACTTGCCTACGTTGGGGTTGCCCACGATGTTGACGAAGCCGGCTTTATGCTGTTGTTGCTGTTCCATGTTGAAAGTTGATTAGACGTTTACCGATAAAACAAAAATAGCATCTGAAAAGATGCTATTTTTGTGTTTTTTTTCATAAGCGGTTACCTTAGGGCCGGTTAGAGGTCCCAGATGATATAGAGCGCGCCCCAGGTGAAACCTGCGCCGAAAGCTGTGAGTATCAGACGGTCGCCCTTCTTGATGCGATCGCGGCACTCGTCGAGGCAGAGGGGTATTGAAGCGGCTGAAGTGTTGCCATACTTCTCGATGTTGACCAGCACCTTTTCATTGTCGATGCCAAGGCGTGCGCCTACGGCCTCGATGATGCGGAGGTTGGCCTGATGAGAGCAGAACCAGTCGATGTTTTCGACAGTCAGACCGTTCTTCTCCATCACTTCGAGCGAAGAGTCGAGCATGTCGGTGACAGCGTTTTTGTAGACATTGCGTCCGTCCTGTATGACATAGTGCTGCTTGGCGTCCACAGTCTCGTGAGAGGCGGGGAGTGCCGAGCCGCCGGCGGGCATCCAGAGGTGCTCGAGGCCTTCACCGTCGACGTGGAACACGCCGTCGATTATGCCGACATTCTCCTCGGTCGGCTCCAGGAGCATGGCACCTGCACCGTCGCCGAAGAGGGGACATGTGGCGCGGTCTTCATAGTTGGTCATCGACGACATTTTTTCGGCGGCGACAACCACTACCTTTTTACGGAGACCCGAGCGGACATAGGCCGCACCGTCCTGAAGGGCTACGAGAAATCCGGCGCAAGCGGCCTGGACGTCATAAGCATAGGCGTTCTTGAGGCCACACTGATGGGCTATGATAGAACCTGTGGAGGGGAAGCGGTAGTCGGGGTTGGAAGTAGCGCAGATGAGCAGGTCGACCTCCTCAGGCTTTGTTCCGGTGGATTCGAGCAGACGCTCCACACATTTGATGCCCATGAAGGACGAGCCTTTGGAGGGGTCTTTTAAAATACGACGCTCCTTGATGCCTACGCGTGTGGTGATCCACTCGTCGTTGGTGTCAACCATCTGCGAGAGCATGTGGTTGTCGAGGATATCGTCAGGGGCGTAGGAGGAGAGTCCTGATATACGTGCGTTTACCATTGCAAATTTGATTAAATAGAATTTAAGCCTGAGTACCGATTTTTGGGGTTGGTACCAGGCTCTTTAAGTTTCTCTCCCGTGGAGGGGAGAATCGCGACTTTAGACAGCGGCGGTCTTTTCGATAACGATGCGTCCGCGGTAGTAACCGCACTCACCGCATACGGTGTGATAAAGATGCCAAGAACCGCAGTTGGGGCAGAGTGCCAGGGTGGGGACTACGGCCTTGTCGTGAGTACGACGCTTGGCTGTACGTGTCTTGGATTGCTTTCGTTTAGGATGTGCCATGACTTATTATAAATTTTTTATTTACTTGTTACTATTATCGTCTCGTTGGTGGTCTCAACTGTCGCCGTCGGGCAGCTCGGCCGAGAGTTTTTTCAGCCCGTCCCAGCGCGGGTCGGTGGCGGGGGTTTCGTCCACGTCGTCGGGCATGGCCTCCATCTCACCGATGAGAGTCTCGGCCAGCTCGGCATCCTCGTCGTCCTTGATGGCGCGGTGCTTGCGCAGAAGCGCGCTCATGGCCCTGTTGCACTTGCCCATGGGGTGGACGTGCTTGAGGGGAATGGCGAGCGACACAGTGTCGTATATCATGTAGGACACGTTGAGCGTGAGGTCGGTCTGCGGTATGATCAGCAGCTCGTCAGTCTCGTCGTAGTCGTCGCCATACTTCACTGCGATGTCGTAGGTCACGTCAATAGGCAGTATCAGGTCGTCAAGACAACGGTCGCAGATGAGTGTGACCGTGCCGGTGATATGGAACGCAAGATTGTACATATCATGCTTATGCACCACCGTGAGACGGACCTCAAGATCGGCGTCGTGCACGTCGGTACTCTCCATATTTACAAAGAATTGCTTATCGAGATGATATGCAAATTCCTGCGTGCCCTCGGGCATCGTCTTGAGCGGGATGCTGAATATTGATAACTTTCCCACGACAATATTGGTTGAAAAAACTGTGCAAAGTTATTGAAAAACTTTTGATTTTCAAAAATTTCAGCGAAATATTTTGATTATGGGAGAGATAATGGGGTCAATGGGGTAATCAACGAGTTAACAACGGGTCTAACGAGGCTAATGGAGCAGAGGGGAGATTGCGGCTTAGGGTCGGTGGTTGCGGGGGTGGTAGGCAAGGATGTCGGAACGGAGGGTGGATGTGTCGAGGTGGATATAAATCTGGGTGGTGGCTATCGATTCGTGACCGAGCATCTGCTGGATGGCGCGGAGATTGGCTCCGCCCTCGAGCAGATGGGTTGCGAAGGAGTGACGGAGGGTGTGGGGCGAGATGTTTTTGCGTATGCCGGCGGCCTGTGCAAGCCCTTTGACTATCTGAAAGGCGCGCTGGCGTGTGAGACGGCCTCCACGACGGTTGAGAAAGAGGATATTTTCGTCTCCGCGTTTGATTTTGAGCCGCGAACGGTCGTTCATCCATGCGTCTATCTCCTCGATGGAGGTGTCGGACATGGGCACCATGCGTTCTTTATCGCCTTTGCCGGTGACCACGAGGAAACCTTCGCGCGGATAGAGCTTGGATATCTCGAGGTTGACGAGTTCGCTCACGCGGAGTCCGCACCCGTATAGCACTTCCATCATGGCGCGGTCGCGCTGACACTCCTGCTTGGCATAGTCGATGGATGCTATCATGGAATCAATCTCCTCGACGGTGAGCACTTCGGGCAAGTGGAGCCCGAGGCGTGGCGACTCGAGGAGCTCGCCGGGATTTTCGTCAAGATAGCCGTCCATCTCGAGATATGCGAAAAAGGAGCGCAACGACGATACGATGCGCCCGCGTGTGCTCAGCGCGATGCCCACGTCATTGAGATCGCCGAGATAGAGGCGCAGCACGTCGGTGGTGACTTCGCGCAGCGTGGAGGCTTCGCCTTTGCCGTCGGAGAGCCATTTCAGAAACCGCCTGACGTCGCGCACGTAACCCTCGCGGGTGTTGGCGGACGCCCCTTTCTCAAGCGTGAGATAAAGGTTGTAGTCGGTAATCAGCCGGTCGATGTCGAGGATTGAGCGGGTCATAGCTGCAAGAAGTTCACTTCGTAATCCTGTCGCGGGAGGTCGTGGCGGATGACAGCTATGCCGACGAGCCCGTCGGTAAATGTCATGCCGGAGGTCATCGAGGCAAGCAGCGCGGCCCACCGGCTGTCATGGCCGGTGATATTGCGCTCGACAAGCACCTCGACCCCGGGGGCGGTGAGACGTATGCCTGCAAAGGGGATGCCCGGAGTGTCGGCGCAGACCTCGACTCTCGAGTCGGCAAGGGCTATGGCCTCGCGCTCGGTGTCGGCGAGCCGCAAGGCGTCGACGCGCGACGGCGCGAACTCACACACCAGCCGGAAGAGCAGCTTGTGCCACTCCGGCGAGGGCATGGCTTCCACCCGGGGCCAGGCGTAATATGCCGCCGCCCCGCGCTGCCTCAGCACAGTGGTGATGAAGCGGTAGGCAAAGGGTGAGTGCACTCCGTGGCCGCGGCTGCGCCACCAGCGTCGGACCGCGCGGGCGAGCGGTGTCATTTAGAGGATGTAACTTTTTTTCGGGCCATATATTTTCTGACAGCAAGACCTATGGCCACGGCTATCGCTATATATATAAGTATAATGGCGATGATGGCCACGGTGTCGGCCGTACGGGTCGACTCGGGGTCAAACGTCATCACGATCTCATGGTCGCCGGCCGGAATGCGCAGAGCGCGGAGCACATAGTTGACCCGTCCCAGACGAGCGGGCTGACCGTCAACGGTCGCGGTCCATCCCCACGGGAAATATATCTCGGAGAAGACTGCCACGCCACCCTTGGCCGAGCGGGCGCGATAGGTGAGACGGTCGGGAGCATAGGACGTCTCATAGATGGTGTCGCCGGGAACCACAGCCGAGCCGTCGCCGAGCACATCGCGGAAACTCTTGTCGGCCACAGCCTCGCGCGCGGGGTCAATCTGCGAGAGACGCTCCATCTCGTCATCGGCCCCGTCGGCATAGCTCACCGACTCCACCCACCAGGCATTGCCGAGGGCTTCGGGATTGGCGAGCGGCTGACCGTCCATGCCCACGACATAGCGGGCGTTGAGCATATTGAGCACATTCCAGTCGGCATCGGTCTGAGAGCCGTTGGTAAAGTGAGAGAGGTGGCGGTCAATGAGGTCCTGATAGCGGGTAAGCTTGGCCGCATGATAGCCCCCGATGGCCTTGTGGTAATAGGAAGGGTCGGCACTGAAGAAGCGTGGGATGTCCATCACGCGATAGTTCATGGCAGTGTCGGCGAGTATGGCCTTGTCGGCCTGAGTAATGGCTATAGGCGGGCCGACAGTCACCTGCTTAGGCACGAAACTGTCGTGACTGAGATAACGCTTGTTGACACCATAGAGGTCGCAGAGCACCAGCACGCCTATCACAGCGACAGCGGGCACCATCTTCAGCCATCCGCGCATGCATGCCACAAGCACCACCGCGCCAACGGCCACGATGATGAAGCTGCGCATGGCGTCGGCCTCGAGCAGACCGTAACGCAGCGACTCGACAGCCGCATAGATGTCGGGATTGCTCAGCGAGAAGGAGCGGGCCGTGGCGTTGTCATAGCCCTGCTGCACGAGCGACGAGGTGATGTAACCGTCAATCATGCGGTCGTTGTCGGTAATGGCCGAGCCGTAGACTCCCGGAGCCACCATGCCGATAACACAGAGAGCGAGCGTGACGCCGAAACACCACAGAAGCGGACGGCGGTAGCGTGCATAGCAGTCGGGGGTGGTGACAAGCTGCTGCAATGCCATGACGGCGAGCAGAGGCATGGTAAACTCGGCGATGACGAGTATGCTCTCGACTGCACGAAACTTGGCATACATCGGGGCCACGGCAAGCATGATATCGGTAAAGGCCATAGCGTGCTTGCCCCAGGCAAGGAGTATGGAGAACACCGTGAGCGCGAGCAGAGCCCACTTCATAGGCCCCTTGACTATCACACACCCCAGCAGGAACATCGCAAAGATGAGTGCGCCGACATAGACGGGACCATTGGTGCCCTCGGGGTCGCCGAAATAGTGGCTCATATAGCTGAGATACTGCTGCTCGAGCTGTCCGTAGGAGCGGGCGTCGTCGAGGTCGGAGAGATTCATGGCAGCCATGCGGCCCTGGGTTGGGCGCACCGATGCGCCACCCTTGATGTCTGGTATGAGCAGCGAGAATGTCTCGGAGGGCTGATAGCTGTATTGCGTTATATAATCCTTGTCAAGACCTGAGGTTGACTGCGAAGCCGAGGCGGCGGCCTGGGTGAGTTCGGAGTGGCGGCCGCGCATGGTCTCCTTGGAGTATTCGTAAGTGTTGTAGAGATTGGGCATATTGGCGGCCACGGCAAGCACACCGGCCACGGCAAGCACACCGGTAGCCTTGCCCCACTCTTTCATGGCCTTGGCGCGCCATGCAGTGACGCCACAGGCTATGACGATGCCGAGGATTACGTAGATGAAGTAGTAGGACATCTGGACGTGATTGCTCGCTATCTGCATCATGGCAAAGAAAGCCGCCAGGGCTCCGCCCGCGAGATAACGGCCGCGATAACACATGATTATGCCCGCTATGGTCGGCGGGATATAGGCGAGGGTGACGAATTTCCATATATGTCCGGCACCTATTATTATTATAAAATAGGTGGAGAAGCCATAGGCGATGGCTCCGATAAGGGCTATGTACCACCGCATATCCATGGCTATGAGGAGGATAAAGAATCCGACCATCATCATGGCTATGAGCGACGAGGGCGAGGGGAGCCCGAGGCCCATCACCGTGTTGACCCATCCGATGAGCCCCGAGGAGGTGTAGGTGGGTTTGATCTGAAAGGTTGGCATTCCGGAGAAGAGTGAGTTGGTCCAGCGTGACACCTGCCCGGTCTGCTCCATGTGTTGCATCAGCTCGTGACTGATGGCCACGCCCTGCTGCATGTCATGCTGACGGAGCTCGTTGCCCTGGATTGCATCGGGATAAAAGAAAGCGAAGGCCACCGCAGCGATGACAGCAAGCCCCGCTATAAAAGTCAGTATTTTTTTCATAAATCGGATGTAAGGGGATGGGGGGATTACTCGGCCGGACGGAGCTCGAGGGGTATCTCTTCGGCCACACTGTCGGCGGCGGCCGAGTCGGCGGCAGCGGGCTCGGGGGCGTTCAGCGTGCCATCCTGGATGGCGTCATACTGCGCGAGCCGCTCGCGAAACATTACAGCTATCGAGTCAAAATCCACCTCGGGATTGATGCGTTTGGCCTTGGCAAACGCCGCGCGGGTGTCTTTGGGATTGGTGGAAACGGCTATGTCATAGACGTCGATATATTTGCGTATGGTCTCGAGGTCGCGGCGACGCTCCTTGGCTGCCACGGCGTCGTTGTGCACGCTAAGAAAAGCCATGAGCACCTGCACGGTCTGCTCGGGGGTGAAATCGTCAACAAAAAGCGACATGCTGTCGGCCATAGCCGAGGCGCGGCCTATATTGCCCACGTTGAGAGCTTCGGCAAGCTGTGTGTTTTGCTCGTCGACGCTTTCGGCGACTGTTTCCGACTCCTCGCCGCTTGTCTTAGACCCGCATGCGGTCATGCAGGACATCAGCACGACAAGGGCGATAAGTGATAGTATATATCTCATTTCCAAATTGATGTTTTGCGTGCAAAAATACGGAAAAATATTTAGAGATACAATTCTTATGGTTTATAAAGTTAAAAAGAGGATAACAGAGCCAAACGACAGACAGGAGTTTTTTAGATGGTGTTTAAACAGTAAGAATTTGCATAATCGCATAAATTTGTATAACTTTGACCCCTGACTCCATGACTCTATCCTAAGAAGTTGTTTAATAATAACCTCTTAGTCTAAACTAATCAACCAATCATCACCCCATCCATGAAACTCTTATCGCCCCATCTACTGACTCTCTGTGCGTTAGTCACATGCGCCTCAGTTTCGGCACAGGACATCCCGTCACAACTCGACGCCATCCACAACGGCGAGGGCCTGACGCAGAAATATGACGGCTCAGGAATAACCATCGGCATTCTGGACATTGGTTTCGACCCCAACCATCTGGCGTTCAGCCAGCCGGGCAATCCCTCTCAGAGCCGCGTCAAGGCTTTTTATTACATCAAAAACACCCCAAACTCAAAGGTCGACCTTTCGGGATACACCACCGACGCGGAATCGGCATATCATGGAACACACGTAGCCGGCATAGCGGCCGGAGGTTATGACGGAGCGGGCCGATATAACGATGGCTCAGGCACCGCCAACTATGACAGGATGCCGACCTTCGGCGTAGCACCCAACGCCGACATAGTGATGGGCTCTGCGGGAGCCAATCTGAGTTCCACTACCTTAGGCAACGGTCTCTCGGCTCTGCTCAACGACTATGCTCCCGCCTCAGGCAAACCCATAGTCATAAATATCTCGTCGGGCGACATCCAGGGCTCGCGCAGCGGTACGGGTGCAGGTGTGACCGGCTCGATCGTGGCGGACTATGCCGGCCGAGGAAACATTATCTGCGTGGCCGCAGGCAATGAGGGAGCCTTGCGATGCGCCATGAAGGTGGTTGGCAGCGACAATGCTCCTGAAGAATATTGCGTAGGCCTCCCCTACACTTCCGAACAAAAGACCACACACGTCTACTCCACCCCGCGACTGAAAGAGGGAGCGACTGGTTTCCCTACAGTAAGCGGAATGGCCGGACCGGCGCAGGTCGATTTTATAGTCTATGACTCAGATTCGGGCGAAATATGTTTCAGCCGCAATCTCAACGACATCCTTTCGTCAGTGCAAAAAGCCATAGGCGGCAGCAAAACCGCGAATCAGGGCTGTGAGGTGAACAAGGATTTCGACAAATGGTTTTCAGACGACTCCTACATACGCATCGTGGACGGCTGGCTCAACGCCACCCGCGAAGGAGCATCAATAGTGCTCTCGGAGAAAAGCGAGTACAGATTTCAGATATTCTCGCGGCTCAAAGGCGGCAAGGATTCGCGCTACCGCCCCGGCCTGTATGTCAGCTGCCGCAAGGGGGAGAGGGTGTATGGCTACACTATCAACAATACGCTTGACTCATATGGCGTAGGTGCGGCCTCCAATGCCGACAAGACCAAAACTTATCCTGCATGGCACCAGGGCACCACCGACGGCTCGCTCTGCGGCATCGCCACCATCGATAACATAATATCGGTAGGTGCTTGCTCGGCCACTTCACGCACAAGCTATCTCAACGGCAATTCTTATGCGGCTTCAATCAAGCCCGGAGAGATATGGCCGTCGTCATCATACGGTCAGAACACCTTCACAGGCGAACGTCTGCCCCACGTCGTGGCTCCGGGCTATAACGTCATCTCGGCGGCAAACCGCTATACCACCCAAAAAATCAACAATGACTCTTATGCCTCAGCTTCGGCTCAATATGGCGGCGAGACCTATTACTGGCTTCCACTGACCGGCACTTCGATGGCGTCACCTTTCGTGGCTGGCACCATCGCCCTGTGGCTCCAGGCCGATCCTAAGCTGACGGTGGCCGACATCAAGGAGGTATTTCGCAACACCAACGTGTATCCCGAGGCAGTGCTCGCTCTTCCGGAGGATGACGAGAAGCGTCTGCGCTGGGGCGGCGGCATGATACAGCCGCTGGCCGGTCTGAAATATATCATAGAAAAGAATGCTCAGACAGGTATAGGGAATGTCTCCGCGAGCCACGAGATCCTCGTGGAACAATCTGACACAGAGGTATGTGTGTTTGTGGCGGGCGAGTCTCAGTTGCGCGCGCGGCTCGTCTCTATGACGGGTGCCGCCGTGGCTTCGACGTCGGCCGCCGGAAATGAGATACGCCTCTCGACCGCCGGACTGCCTGGCGGCGTGTATATCCTTGAGCTACAAGGCTCAGCTTCACGATTTACTCAGAAGATACTATTATAGGTTATTTCTCATAGTTTAGAAAGTTAAAGGAGTTTAGAAAGTTAATACAGGGGCACAGAAGTCAATAAAATGCCCCAGTCTTAACTTTCTAAACTCCTTTAACTTTCTAAACCATAAGAGATAAACGGCAGCATTTGTGTTAACGCTTGTTAAATGATTAGGGGGGGGCAAAATTTTTATATTATTTTTGCAAAACTTATCAGACTTGACAGATATCTAATTTATAACCTGATATAGTCACATTTTGATATTACCTAAACAATCATTCACTAACCTTCCAATTTATTCACTCAATACATTCACCTAACTTATGCTTAAACACATGAGACACAGGCAACTACTATCTCTGGCTTTAACGGCATCAGTTGGTGCGGCCGTAATCCTGACGGGATGTTCCGTCGAACCGATATTACCCTCTAAGTCAGAAGAGTATTCCCGCGAGTTCATTAAGAACTTCGGCGTGTTTGACCGCACCCACGACTGGAACCACGCCACACGCACCACAGTAGACATCACAACCACCCGCCCCACTGACGTTAAAATCATGGCTGATTATGACGGTAAACGTTATATTTTCGGTTCGTACACCAATGTCGACGGCCAAAAGACTCTTGACGTCGACATACCCAAGGGCGTTACCGACCTCATAGTCCGCGCCAACGGACATAACTATGCCGTAAAAGCCGGCGGAACAGTAGATTTCAAAACCACAGCTCCGAGCAAATCGCGCGCCTCACGCACCATCACTTATGGCACATATCCCGTTTTTGTCAATGGTGCCGAGCAGACAATCACTGTATCAAAGACCGAAGAAGCCGATTGGCGCACAATATCTTGCATCGACGTCAGAGGCTTCAACAGCGTGATGCCTGAAAGTAATTTAAATATCTATAAGCAAAATGTAGATATAGATTTCGTATTCCGCTCTGTAGGACCTATCATTATATACACCGTATATTGGAACACATCCCAACCCAATAAACTCGGTATCGCCATCAAGGATGACAATGACAATATCCATGAAATTGAGCTATGGCAGAGATATCGCTCTGAAACTTTCGATCCAGAGAACAACCTCTTAGGCACAACAACCTTTAACAAGGTCGAACGATATGAATTTCATGATTTTAGAACAAATGAGACCATAAAACAAGTCCTCAGAAAGAACTGGAAAGAAAGTCTCAGCCCCAACGATGTAACACCGGCCGAGTATCTCGAAATAGCTCGAAGAGTTATCGGCGATAATGTAAAATCAGTGCTCAAAGTTAATAACGGTGAGTGCAACGGTTACGGTCGTTATGAAGAAGGTTGGGGTAATGGAGATTACGTCCTGCTTGAATATATTACTGATGAGACAGAACATAACCCGGAAATAAAAGGTGTCGGCACAGATGATGGCGTAGCCCTACCCTCCGGAACTGATGGTTGCATACTGACGAAAGGCATACGAGTAGACATACCTGTCGGCATGCGTTATATAATGTATATTGAGCGTGGTGACGGTACAAAAGTTTATTCTATGGCCGATTACAATCCCGACCCGCTTATGCAACGAGATGAAAACGGCAACATCTTAAAAGACGATAACGGGCAAAACCTCACAGTTGAAGGTAAACAAGCCTTCCATGCTGCGACATGGGTCGGACCTAAATTCGGATGGACATGGCTTGGTTTTGAAGACTGGTTGTCAAACGAAGGAAGCGACATGGACCTCAATGACATGGTGTTCCTTATTGATAACTCGGACCACGTGTATGACAACCCCGTTGTCGAGATTGAAGATCCTGATGATCCCAAACCCGAAGTATGGGAGTGGATTATTGCCTGCGAGGACCTTGGCACGAATGACTTTGATTTTAACGACGTGGTGTTTAGCGTGTCGGGGGCTGTGACCGATGCCCTGACCGAGACCAGGACCGTCAAGGTGAAAGCTCTTGCCGCGGGTGGTACTCTGCCTGTGTACCTATATTATAAGGACAACTTGCTCTTGCCCGACGAAGAGGGCGGTGCAGAGTTTCACGCATGGTTTGAGGGCAATCACTCGTCGGGTACGGTAATCAATGCCTCGGGTGTGCGCGCAACCGGCAAGACTGCCACCGTAGAGGTGGACAGCGACTTCACAATGTCGTGCTGCATGACCGCGACCGAAGGAGAGAGCGGCAACATGGGCGGATTTAAGGTAAAGGTGGAGCACGCTGACGGCAGCACTATCATCTCGGCCACCAATCCCAATATCGAGAGCTTGATAGGCACAGCTCCGCAGATGATATGCGTGCCGGCCACATGGCGGTGGCCCAGGGAGAATGTGCATATCCGCACAGTGTATCCCGATTTCATCAGATGGTGTGAGAGCGGTCATGACACCACCATCGAATGGCACAACAACCGCAACGGCAACGGGTATTTCTTATAGTCTAAAGAGTTTAGAGAGTTTAAAAAGTTAAAATAATAGCTTGGTGGATATATCACCAACGGATACCCTCCAAAACTATTATCTTAACTTTTTAAACTCTCTAAACTCTTTAAACTATAATAGATAAACTTTGAAACTATAAGATAAATTGTTAACTTTGCAGTGCTTTAATGCGCAAAGGTGACAGTCTGCCGGCGCGTATACTTATTGTTTCACTCATAACCATAGTCTTGGACACAGATCCTTTACCGGCCGTAGAGGCCTTATCAAATCTCGTCAACGGCTTGGCTTCCATGCCACTGCTCGCCATCCCCGCCATGGATGCGTCGCAGATAGCAGCCCTTGCAATCGCAATTCTGGCCCTCATAGTCTCAGGCTTCGTATCGGGCAGCGAGATAGCCTTTTTCTCGCTCACGCCCATGCAATATGACCAGCTCGAGGAAGAGGGCGACTGCGGAGAACGTGTGCTCTCGCTGGTCGGACGTCCCGAACGGCTGTTGGCCACCATACTCATCGCCAACAATCTGGTCAACGTCACCATCGTAGTGTTGTGTAACTTCGCACTCGGCCCGGTGTTTGAGGGCATGAGCGAACTGTGGAGCTTTGTGCTGCAGACGATACTGCTGACGTTTCTGATACTCCTGTTCGGGGAGATATTACCCAAACTTTATGCCAACTCCAACAATCTGGCGTGGGCCCGCATGGCCACAGGTCCGCTGAGCCTCGCCGTAAAGATGTTTTACCCGCTGTCGTCGGTGCTTGTGAAGAGTTCGGTGATAGTCAATAAGGTCGTGCCCAAACACAGCGACTCGGTGACCGCCGACGATCTCTCGCAGGCCCTTGAAATCACGGCCGTGGACTCGGAGCAGGACAAAGGCATACTCGAGGGCATACTGAAGTTTGGCGACACCACGGCCTCGGAGGTCATGACCCCGCGTGTCGACGTGACGGGACTCGATGTGGAGCTTACATTCGCCGAAGTGATGAAAGTAGTCATCGACAGCGGCTTTGCCCGTCTGCCGGTCTACGAGGAGACGATGGACAATATCAAGGGTGTGCTCTATTCGCGCGACCTGCTGCCCTATGTGGGCAAGACCGAGGCCGCGGGCTTCAAATGGCAGTCGCTCATGCGCGAGGCCTATTATGTGCCCGAGTCGAGGATGATCGACGACCTGCTCGAAGATTTCCGCTCGCGGCGCGTACATCTGGCCATAGTGGTCGACGAGTTTGGCGGCACTCAGGGCATAGTCACGCTCGAGGATGTGCTCGAAGAGATAGTCGGCGACATCGACGACGAGTATGACGAGGAGGAGGAGACCTATCACCGTCAGCCCGACGGGTCGTATGTGTTTGAGGGCAAGACGCTCCTCAACGACTTCTTCCGCGTCACCGGACTCGACGAGTCGGAATACGCCGACGTGACCGAGGACTGCGAGACCCTCGCCGGCATGCTCCTTGGCATCAAGGGCGACTTCCCCAAAGATAAAGAGTCGATAGTCTACGGCCGGTGTCGCTTCCTGGTGCTCTCCGTGCGCCAGCACCGCATAGTCAACGTGCGTGTCAAGGTGATGGGCGAGGTGCAGACCGATCAGATAAAACAATGAAACGTATAACGGGCCTCACGGGGCTTACGGCCCTGCTGCTTCTCACTGCCGCCTGTGGCGGAGGGGGGAGCGATGCAGTTGTGCCGCGACCCGTGGCCTGGCCGCGCGTAGAGATGCCCGACAGCTCCTATGCCGACGTGCATGCCCGCGGGCTGAGGTTAAGGGTCAATAAGAGTGCCGATGTCGACGTGTCGTCTTCCGAGAGCGGGGCATGGATTGATGTCGGCTATAATGTCATAGGGTCGCCGCGCCTCTATCTCACGCTCACCGAGTGTGGCGACGGGGGGACGGGGGCCGTGCTTGCCAACCGTCGCGAACGCGTGATGCTCAATCTGGGCGGGCAGCGGTGTGAGGTCCTGGAGTTTGCCACCCCCGCAGGATGGGAGTGTACCCTGGTGGTGGCCCGCGGGTCGATGACCACCCCTGTGCAGTTGCTGGCCCACGACCGGGACAGGGTGCTGAGCGGCGCGCTCACGCTGTCGCTGCCCGACTCGCTTGCGACCGACCCGGCCATGATTGCGCCCGTGGTCGACGCTGTGGAGCGCGACATGACGGTGTTGCTTAAAGGACTGGGAGATGAATGATGTGATGATATACCGCAGCGAGCTGCCCGAAGCGGGACGCAGCGCGCGCCGTGAGGCGGAACGCGCGGCCGTGGTGCGGCTTGTGACGACGGTTTTCGGGCCCGACGCGACGATAGCCCACAGGGATGACGGGAGCCCCTATGTGGAGGGGCGTGACGATGTGTATGTCTCGGTGTCGCATTGTGCCGGCGAGTGTGTGCTCGCGGTGAGCCGACGCCCCGTGGGGGTCGACATCGAGACCGCCCGCCAGCAACTGACGAGGATAGCGGGAAAGTTTCTCACGCCTGCCGAGGCCGCGCGCGGACCTCACGGACTTGACGCGCTGCTGCGTTACTGGACGGCCAAGGAGGCGGTGTTCAAGTGTGGCGGCATGCCCGGCCTGGTCATCTCCGAGATAGAGCTCACTGCCGACCTTACGCGCGCCCACGCACGCGGGCGGACGTTTACAGTAGAATATCATATCCCCTCGCCCGGCAAACTCATGGCCGTTGCCATCAGGGATGAGGGATAGCAAACCTATAATCATCAACCACGACTTGACAACATGACCACCTTTCTCCCTCAACGCGGCAGTATGGAGCCAGCGAGCCTAATAAAGCTGACGATTTTTTTTTAAAATATTTGCCCCATTCGGCCCATCCGCCCCATTTGGCTCATCCGCCCCATTTGGCTCATAGGTCTCATCAGCCGTCGGTGATTTTTTTCAAAAAATTTCATCTTTTTTGGCCCATCTGCCCCATTCGCCCCACTCGGTCCATTAGCCTCATCAAGCCCATTTCACCCGATTTTCGGCCCGAATCCCACCGCCTTTTCGACCAACAAATATTCTGTTTCACGGAAAATGCACTTTTTGAGTGATTTTTTTCCTAAAATATTTGCACAGTACTCAAATCTGCTATAACTTTGCACTCGCTAAAGGGAACTAACCGATAGCACCTCGATAAAACCTTGGTGTGGTAGTTCAGCTGGTTAGAATACCTGCCTGTCACGCAGGGGGTCGCGGGTTCGAGTCCCGTCCATACCGCTGAGGAGAGAGGAGAATGAGTAATTGATAATCTTCGGATTTCGTTACTCATTCTTTTTTTGTATACATACCTTTGCAATATCCTCGCGCGCATGTGCGTTATTACTGCAGTGAGAAACGTAGCCCACATCTTTGTGTCGCGCCCGCGATGGGGCGTGGCGTTAGTGACGGCTGTGGCTTTGGCCATGGCCCTGTGTGCTTGTTCCCCTAAGAAAAACACTGCCGCCACGCGCAACTATCAGGCCTTCATCACACGCTATAACGTATATTTCAACGGCGACGAGCACTACAAGGAGACGCTCAAGGAGATGGAGGCGGCTTATGAGGATGATTACACCGGGCCCATGCTCCTGCATCCCGCCGAGGCCTATGGTGTCCCCTCTGCTCCGAGACCCTCGGGCTCGTTCTTCCGCTCAATCGAGAAAGCCCAGAAGGCCATACAGCTCCACAGCATCAAAAAACGGCCCCGGCGCAAGGCCGGCAAGGGCAATGACCCGGAATACAAGAAATGGCTCAAACGCGACGAATACAACCCTTTTCTGCACAATGCGTGGATGATGATGGGACGCTCGCAGTATATGAACGGCGATTTTCTCGGAGCCGCATCGACATTCTATTACATCAGCAAACATTTCACCTGGCTCCCCGCCACTGTCACCGAGGCACGGCTATGGGAGGCGCGGAGTTACTGTGCCCTCGACTGGCTCTATGAGGCCGAGGTCATAATCACACGCATCAAGCAGGAGCAACTGACGTCGCGACAGCTCAAGGAGCTGTATGCCTTCACCGCGGCCGACTTCTATGTGCGTTCACATGACTATGAGCGCGCCATACCTCAGTTGCGCGAGGCCGCACGGCTTGCTGGCAAGAATCAGAAGGCCCGCATCAATTTCATACTCGGGCGCGTTTGTGCCGCCGCCGGACGCAATGCCGAGGCCTATGAGGCCTACAAAAAAGCCGGCTCACAGAGCTCGTCATATCGCGCGAAACTCAATGCTCGCATCAAGCAGAGCGAGGTCTACGGCGGCGCGGACATCACTCCCGAAGTCAAGGCCCTGCGACGCATGACCCGCTATGGCAGCAACCGGGAGTATCTCGACCAGATATATTATGCCATCGGCAATCTCTATCTCTCGCGCCGCGACACGGCCAACGCCATCACCAACTATGAGCTCGCCGCCAAGCACTCCACACGCAACGGTGTGGACAAAGCCATAGCACAGGTGACGCTCGGAGGTCTCTATTATGACCGCGGACGCTATGACAAGGCCCAGCCCTGCTATGCCGAGGGGGTGCCGCAGCTACCCGAAACCTATCCGGGATATGCCGCCATGAAACACCGCTCGGACGTGCTCGACGAACTGTCGGTCTACACGCAGAACGTCGTGCTCAACGACTCTCTGCTGCGCCTGGCCGCCATGCCCGAGGCCGAGCGGCTCAAGGTAATCGACGGCATAATCGAAGCCTTGAAAAAAAAGGAGCGCGAGGAGGCCGAGGAGGCGCGCCGAGAGGAATACATGGCACAGCGCGAGGCCGAGGGGAGCAATCTCAACACTCCGGCCGGCAGCGCGCCACAGGAGTTTACGCTCAACACCGATAAATCATGGTATTTCTACAACACCGCCACACGCAACGCCGGACGCACCGACTTCCAGCGCAGGTGGGGCTCGCGCAAACTCGAGGATGACTGGCGCAGACGCAACAAGGCTTCGTTTGCAGCCATCGACGAGCCCGGCGAAGAGGATGACTCGGCCGACACAAGCGACAGCACGGAGATCTCCGACGAGCCGGCCGACAGCATCGCGGCTGCCGACGCCTCGCCTCGCGCCACCGACCCGCATTTTCCCGAATACTATCTCCGGCAGATACCCGTCACCGACGTGCAGAAGGCCACGGCCAACGAAGTGATCCAGGAGGGGCTCTACAACTCAGGGCTCATACTCAAGGACCGCATGGAGGACTTCTCCGCCGCACAGGCCGAATGGGACAAGCTCATGACACGCTATCCCGACAACGTGTATCGTCTCGACGTGTATTACAACCGCTATCTCATGCACATGCGCACGGGGCGCGAAGACCTGGCCGAGCCGTTCCGCCAACGTATACTCTCGGAGTTTGCCGACTCGAAATACGGCCGGGCCATGAAAGACCCCGCCTATATACAGAAACTGCGCAACATGGAGGCCGAGCAGGAGTCGCTCTACCGCCGGGCCTATGACGACTATCTCGCCGACCGCAACAGCGAGGTACACGAGATATACCGCCGCGTGGAGCGCGACTATCCGCTGTCGCCGCTGATGCCTAAGTTCATGTTTCTCCACGCGCTGGCCTATGTGACCGACAACAAGGCCGAAGAGTTTGGCGACGTGCTCCGTCAACTGCTCGACCGTTATCCCGACGCCGACATCGCCCCGCTGGCGGCATCCTGGAGCCGCGGACTCTCGGAGGGCCGCAAGCTCCACTCGTCGGGCTCCAACACCCGCAGCATGCTGTGGGACATACGTCTGAGCAACGACTCCACGCTACTGGCAGGCGAGGCGGGCGCGCCTGAGTTCACTCTCGCGCCCGACGAGCCCCACTATCTCGTGCTGCTCTTCTCGACCGAAGCCCTGTCGCCCAACCAACTGCTCTACGAGGTGGCGCGTCACAACTTCTCGACCTACGTCGTCAAGGATTTTGACCTCGAGGTAATGAACTTTGGCCCGCTGGGGCTGCTTATAATAAAGGGATTCGACAATCAGGCCGAGCTCAACCACTACCGCTCACTGCTGGCACGCGACGGCACCTTCACCATGCCGGCCGAGGTACGCCCCGTCGAGATAAGCAAAAACAACTTCGAGCAACTGCTGAAGGGAGCCGGATCGTTTGATGACTACTTCCGCTTCATCGGCGAGGAGACCATCCGCGACACCCACGAGTCGGTGCTCCCGCCCGACGAATATCCGCCGGCCGAGGAGATGTATCCCCCCGCGCCGGAGGACACGGACTCTCAGGAAGTAAAGCTGGAGACCAAAACCGAGCCTAAACCCGCGACAAAAACAGAGACCAAAAAAGAGACCAAAAAAGCAGACAAAACCACGGTCAAAGAACCGGTCAAAGAGCCTGACAAAAAATCGACACCCGTCACCACCCTGCCCGACTATCCACTCGGCTCGGAAGGAGACGAGGACGACTGAGAGTCGCCGCACAAAACGTTATTACTAACTTTCTAACCACAGACCACCCATTGGCAAAGTTATTATGGGCTGACGACGAGATAGACCTCCTCAAGCCCCACATAATGTTTCTGAAATCAAAAGGCTACGACATCGCCACCTGCTGCAGCGGTGCCGACGCCCTCGCCATGGCCGAGGAGCAGCCCTTTGACCTCATCATACTCGACGAGAACATGCCGGGTCTCACCGGCCTCGAGACTCTCCAGCGCATCAAGCAAGCCTCGCCCCACATCCCCGTGATAATGATTACCAAGAGCGAGGAAGAGAACATCATGGACCAGGCCGTGGGCAGCAAGATAGCCGACTACCTCATCAAGCCCGTCAACCCCAACCAGATACTCTCGTCGATCAAGAAAAACCTCCACAGCGACCGTCTGGTGAGCGAAAAAGCCGCCACCGACTACCGGCAGGACTTCTCGCGCATAGCATCGATGATCAACAGTGCCGCATCGATGGACGACTGGATGGAGCTCTACCGCGTGCTCGTGCAGTGGGAGATGCAGCTCTCGGCCACCGACAGCTCGATGGACGAACTGCTGGCCATGCAGCGCACCGAAGCCGACTCGACCTTCTGCAAATACATATGCCGCAACTACGAGTCATGGATCACCGACTCCAAGTCGGAGGGACGGCCGATGTTCTCGCCCGAGGTATTCAAATCGAGAGTATTCCCGCTGCTCGACGCCGGCGAGAAAGTGTTTTTCATCCTCATCGACAACTTCCGCCTCGACCAATGGTCGGCCATCAAGCCGCTACTGGCCGACACCTTCACATTCAAGGAAGACCTCTACTGCTCCATACTCCCCACCGCTACACAATATGCGCGCAACTCCATCTTCTCGGGCCTGATGCCGGTCGACATTGCGCGGATGTTTCCCGACCTGTGGGTCGACGAGGACTCGCCCGAGGGCAAAAACCTCAACGAGTCGCCGCTGATAGCCACCCAGTTTGAGCGTTACAGGCGCAAATGTCGCTTCTCCTACAACAAGGTCAACGACTCTGCCGCCGGCGAAAAACTGCTCTCCGACTTCGCCAATCTCCTCGACAACGACCTCAATGTCATAGTGTTCAACTTTATCGACATGCTGTCACACGCGCGCACCGAGTCGCGCATGATACGCGAACTGGCCTCGACCGACGCCGCCTACCGCTCGCTGACCGAGTCGTGGTTTCGCCACTCGCCGGCCCTTGAGATATTCCGCGCCATCGCGGCCAAGGGTTTCAGGATAGTCCTGACCACCGACCACGGCACCGTGCGCGTCGACCGTCCCGTCAAGGTGATAGGCGACCGCAACACCAACACCAACCTCCGCTACAAGGTGGGCAAAAACCTCGACTATCCGCGCAAGGAGGTCTACGAAATCAAGTCGCCCACACGTTTCGGCCTCCCCGCCCCCAACGTGTCGTCGACCTACATCTTTGCCACCGGACGCGACTTCTTTGCCTATCCCAACAACTACAACCACTACGTGCAGTATTACGACGGCACTTTCCAGCACGGAGGCATATCGCTCCAGGAGATGCTCGTGCCGATAATCACACTGATGCCTAAGGAAGTTTAAAGTTTAAAGTTTAAAGAGTTTATAAAGTTAAAGAGTTTATAAAGTTAAAGAGTTAAGATAATCATGAAAGAGATAATAATCCGATCGACCGACGCGCTTGACGAAGCCGCCCGCGAGTTTATGGCGGAGATGGGCGACGAGACCGTCTACACCTTCACCGGCGAGATGGGTGCCGGCAAGACAACTTTTATCAACGCCCTGTGCCGTGCCCTCGGCGTGGAGGACGACCCGACAGGCTCGCCGACATTTGCCATAGTCAACGAATACCGCTCCGACACCACGGCCGAACTCATCTATCACTTCGACCTCTACCGCATCGAGAATCTCGAGCAGGCCTTTGACATAGGCATCGAGGACTATCTCGACTCGGGCGCGCTCTGCTTCATCGAATGGCCCGACCGCATCGACGACATACTCCCAGACGACACCGTCCGCGTCAACATCGAAGTGCTCCCCGACGGCTCGCGCCGACTGACTTTCTGACACTCCTCCCGCGCGATGTTTATCATAAAGGACACTCTGCCCTCGACAAACAGTTATCTCGCCGGGATAGCCGCCGACGCCCCCCACGGCACGGTGGTCATGGCCCGCGAGCAGACAGCCGGACGCGGACAGCGAGGCAACTCGTGGGAAGCCGAGCCGGGATGCAACATCACACTCTCGCTCCTGCTGCGTCCCGAGGGGCTGCATCCGGCGCGCCAGTTTGTCATCTCCCAGGCCGTGTCGCTCGCCATCGCCGACATGGTAAGCCACTTCGTGGCCGCTCCGGTGAGCATCAAGTGGCCCAACGACATATATGTCGACGACCGCAAGATATGCGGCATCCTTATCGAGAACACCATCACCGGCACCTCCATCGACCGCACAATCGTCGGTATCGGACTCAACGTCAACCAGACGGAGTTTCGCTCCGACGCCCCCAACCCCGTGTCGATGCGCCAGCTCATGCCCAAGATAGAGTTTGATGTCGAATCGCTGGCCCGCGCCATGGTCTCTGACATCCTCGGGCGCGTCGACGCCGCGCTTGCCTCGCCTCAGCAGTCGCTCAGCGGGGAATATTTCAGCCGGCTGTGGCGCAACCAAGGGTGGCACCCCTTCTATGACCATCAGCGAGGCCACGCCATGACCGCCCGCGTCGACTCGGTAGACCCCTCGGGCATCATCACGCTCACCGACCGCGCCGACGGCATAGCCCGCACCTATGCCTTTAAAGAAATCTCATGGCTTTAAAGAAATCCCATGGCTTTAAAGAAATCCCATGGCTTTAGGCCAATGCCCTATGACTGAACCCATCACCCTCGAAGAATTTACCTCACGCATAGCCGGGGCCGTCAACGGCGTGCCCGGACTGGCCGGCATATGGGTGACGGCCGAGACCTCCGACGTGCGACGCTCGGGCCACTGTTACCTCGAACTGGTGCAGAAACACCCCCTCACGGGCGAACCCGTGGCCCGCGTACGCGCCACAATATGGCGCAGCACATTTGCCCGCATCGACGCCGCCTTCACCCAAGCCACCGGCCAGCAGTTTGGCAGCGGCATCAAGGTACTGGTACGCGTCACGGCCTCGTTTCACCCCGCCTACGGCCTCTCGGCCAACATCACCGAGATTGACCCGTCCTACACACTCGGCGACCTCGTGCGCCGCCGACGGGAAATAATCGCGCGCCTGACGGCCGAAGGCATCATCGACCTCAACCGCAGCCTCATGTGGCCCGAAGTGCCCCTGCGCATGGCTGTCATCTCGGCACCCGGAGCAGCCGGCTACGGCGATTTTGTCCATCAGCTCTTCACCAACCCCTCGCGGCTCGACTTCCGCGTGCGTCTCTATCCCGCGCTCATGCAGGGTGCGTCGGCCGCCGCCAGCATCATTGCCGCGCTCGAGCAGATAGCGGCCGACGAGGAGATGTGGGACGGTGTGGTGATAATACGCGGCGGCGGAGCCACAAGCGACCTCGCTGCCTTCGAGAGCTACGAACTGGCCGCCAACATTGCCCAGTTTCCGCTCCCCGTAATCATCGGCATAGGCCATGAGCGTGACATCACCGTGCTCGACTCGGTGGCCAACATGCGCGTCAAGACCCCCACGGCAGCCGCCGAGTGGCTCATAGCGCGCGGCGACGAGGCTCTGGCCACGCTCCACCGTCTCGGCTCGGAAATCTACATGCTGGCCTCCGACCTTCTGGCCGGAAACCGCGAACAGATAGCCCGCATCGGAGCGGCCCTCCCCCATCTCCCCGACATGGCTCTCCGTAACGCCCGCACACGGCTCGACCGCCTCGCGGTGGCTGTCAGCGACGCAGCCTCGACCTGCCTGCGCCCCGAGATGTCGCGTCTCGACGTCATGGCCGAACGTCTCACAGCCTCGGCCGAGGGCGTGATAGAGCGTCAGCGGGCCCGTCTCGAGCGCATCGACGGACTCGTGCAGGTGCTTTCGCCGCAGGCCACTCTCGCGCGCGGCTACTCCATAACCCGCGTCAACGGCCGCGCCGTCACCTCGGCCGCCGACATCCGTCCCGGCGACATCATCCACACCACCCTCGCCTCGGGCTCAATCGAGTCAAAAGCCTGACAGACGCATCTCTCACGAAGAAAAAATTGCTGACACGGGTCCTTTTGCATCATCCCTTTCGCCGCGATAATGCAATAATCGGGGCGTGGATGCGTTTAAATAGATGATGAATCACGGTGTTATCACATATCTGCGCGTCTGTGTTGCGATGCTCGTCGCAGCAGTGGCCGGCGTGGGCTTCACGGCCTCGGCCCAGGCTCTCAACGACAAGGTGCTCAACCGTCCGTATGCCGACATGCGCCGCTGGCACCTCGGCTTCTCGGTGGGCGTGCACACCCAGGACGTAACCTTTGTCCACAACGGTTTTGTCACCGAGCAGGGCGAGCAATGGTATATGGAACAGCCCTCGTTCTCGCCAGGATTTTGCGTCAACGGCCTCATCGACCTGCGGCTCAACTCTCTGTTCAACCTCCGCTTCACTCCGGGCATGTATTTCGGCAACCGCGACATCACAATGCGCGAATATCTGACAGGTGCGGAGCTGAGACAAAATGTCAAGTCGACCTATATCGTGCTCCCCGTCGACCTGAAATTCTCAGGCATGCGCTATCGCCAGTCGCGCCCCTACATCACCGCCGGAGTGATGCCGTCGATCAATCTCACCCGCAGCAGCGGCGACTATCTGCGCGCCAAGCCTTTCGACATGTATCTGACAGCCGGCTTCGGCTGCGACTTCTATCTGCCTTATTTCAAATTCATACCCGAAGTGAAATTCTGCTTCGGCCTCTCCGATATAATAGACCACGACCGCCCCGACCTGGAGGACGAGCCTGACAAACTCAAAATCACCCGTTCGCTCAAAAAAGCCCTCTCGCGCATGGTGGTATTCACATTCTATTTTGAATAATGCCCCGCATCCTCCCCCACATACTTCTCAAGGCCATGGCCGTCGCGGCCCTGACCATCGCCGTCGCTCCGCGTCTCTCGGCCCAGGGCGACGCCATGCTCACGCACTACTGGGCCGTGCCGACCTATTACAACCCTGCGGCCGCCGGTGACACCGACAACATACGTCTGCGCGGAGGCGTGCGAGCCCAATGGACAGGCATCGACAATGCCCCTCGCACGTTTGTAGGCGCGGCCGACACCCCGTTCAAATTTCTCGGCAAACGATGGGGCGCGGGAGTGGTGGTGCAGCAGGAGTCATACGGACTGTTTCGCAATCTCACGGCCAATGCCCAGATAGGCTATAAGCACAAGGCATTGAAGGGCGAATTTACCTTTGCCCTCCAGGCCGGATTTTTCAACGAGCAGTTCAAGGGCTCGGAAGTCTACATCCCCGACGATGATGACTATCACCAGAGCACCGACAACGCCCTGCCCGACCGCGACGTGGCCGGCAACGCCTTTGACCTCGGCCTCGGTGTCTATTATGTACACAAGCGGTTCAAAGCCGGCCTCTCGCTGCTCCATGCCAACAATCCCACCGTTACATTCAGCGACGAAAACGGCACTCAAGGCTCGGGCGAACCGAGCTCATCGGGTGACGGCATGGCTAAAAAATACAGTTTTACGGCCAATCGGACGCTCTATTTTAACGCCGAGGGCAATATTCCCGTGAAAAACACGTTATTTGAAGTGCTACCTTCAGTGCTGATAAGGAGCGACTTCACGTTTACCGACGTGGCCGCTACCGTCCGCGCCAGATACAACAAGATGTTTTCGGCCGGCATCGGCTACCGCTACGGCGACGCCGTGTCGCTCATGCTCGGAGCCGAGCTCAAGGGGATATTCATCGGCTACAGCTATGACTACCACCTGAGCGACATCGCCAAGGCTTCGTCGGGAAGCCACGAGATATTTGCCGGCTACAACCTTAAACTCGACTTCTCAGAGAAAAACCGCAACAAACACAAGAGCATACGCATAATGTAACTTATGAAAAAGATACTACATATACTCTCCGCACTCCTCCTTGTGGGCATGGCCGTGAGCTGCGCCACAGGCAGCCGCAACTCCATGGGAGGAGAAGTCACCGGCGTGGGGGGCACCTCGTGGGCCGAACCGACCCCCTACGGCATGGTGCTCGTGAGCCGCGGCTCGGTCAAGATGGGCCCCGCCAAGGACGACTCGCTCTGGAATCTCAAGGCCGACCAACGCGGCGTGTCGGTCGACGCTTTCTGGATGGACGAGACCGAAATCACCAACGCCAAATACAAGCAGTTTGTGTTCTGGGTGCGCGACTCCATCATCCGCGAGCGTCTCGCCGACCCCTCCTACGGAGGCAACGAGGAGTATAAAATCGAGGAAGACCGCGAGGGCAACCCCGTGACACCCCACCTCAACTGGGCCAAGGCCATACCCTGGCGCAACGCCAACGAGGACGAGCAGCGCGCCATCGAGAGCCTCTACCGCATCAACCCCATCACCGGCGTCAAGGAACTCGACCCCGAGCAGCTCAACTATCGCTACGAGATATACAACCACACCGAGGCGGCCAAGCGCAAAAACCGTCTCAACCCCGCCCGTCGCGAGTATAACACCGACCGTCCTGTCCCCACCGAGCTCCCTCTCATCTCCAAGGACACCGCCTATGTCAACGATGACGGACAGATTATACGCGAGACTGTCACCCGCGCCCTCACCGGCCCCTATGACTTCGTCAACACCTATATAGTCAACGTATATCCCGACACCACGGCATGGATCAACGACTTTGACAACGCCTACAACGAGCCTTACGTGCGCATGTACTTCTCTCACGGAGGCTACAGCGACTATCCCGTGGTGGGTGTGAGCTGGGAGCAGGCCAACGCCTTTGCCAACTGGCGCACCGACTTCCTGCGCCGTTCGCTCGGTCGCGAAGGGGTCTATATCGAGCCCTACCGCCTCCCCACCGAGGCCGAGTGGGAGTATGCGGCCCGCGCCGGCAAGAGCGAAAACATGTATCCATGGGACGGCGACCTGCCGCTCACCGAAGACCAGGGCTGCTTCTATGCCAACTTCAAGCCGCAGGAGGGTAACTTCGTGCAGGACGGACAGCTCATCACCTCGCGTGTAGGCACATACGCCCCCAACGATTTCGGTCTCTACGACATGGCCGGCAATGTGAGCGAATGGACATCGACCGCCTACACCGAGAGCGTCGGCAAGCTCACCAGCGACCTCAACCCCGAATATCGCTACGACGCCGCTCAGGAAGACCCCTACAGGATGAAGCGCAAAATCGTACGCGGAGGCTCTTGGAAAGATGTGGCCCACAACGTGCGCTCCGACCTGCGCATGTGGGAATATCAGAACGAGCAACGCAGCTACATAGGCTTCCGCTGCGTGCGCTCGCAGATAGGTTTTGCCAAAGGCACCAAGGCGCGCAAGTAGAGTTTAGAATTTACAATCAATATAACGTTTAATGGTCAACAACGCCATGAACATGAATAAAGAAAATATCAAGTCGCGCTACCGCACCATAATGACTTGGGAGGGCGGACAGCGTCTTTTCAACTTTGCCTACAGCATCGGAGCCGCCATCGTCATCTGTGGCGCGCTCTTCAAGATATTGCATATACAGGGAGGCGACACCCTCCTGTGTATAGGCATGGGCACGGAGATTGTGATGTTTATCCTCACGGCCTTCGACCGTCCGCCCAAGGAATATCACTGGGAAGACGTGTTCCCCGAGCTCGACCGCAAGACCGACGGCGAGGGCGATGATGCGGAGACTTCGGCCGCCGCACAAGTCATAGCCACACAGGTCGACCGTCAGCCGGCCCTCTGTGCAGAGCCGTCTGCGGGAATGGCCGGACAGGTGATTGCCGCAGGCCCCGCAGTACCCCAACCCGTACCCGCGGCCGACGTGGCCTCAGTCTCACGCGATTATGTCGAGCAGATGTCGGCCATCACAGAGCAGCTCGCCCAGTTGCGCGAGACCACCCAAAGCCTCAACGCCGTCTCCGCAATGCTCCTGCAGAGCTATCAGGCCATCACCGACAACTCTTCGGCTCTCCAGGCCAACTCTCACGACTACATATCTCAGATGAGCGACCTCAACCGCAACATCGGCGGACTCAACACCATCTATGAGATACAGCTCAAAAGCATATCCTCGCAGCTCGAATCGATCGACCGTGTCAACCGCGGCATCAAGGACATACGCGACATGTATGAAAAAAGCGCGGCGCAGAGTGCCCGCTACTGTGAGGAGACCGAAAAAATGGCCCGCTACATGCAGCAGCTCAACCAGATATACGAAAAGATGATCCACAACTCTACAGTCTCGATGTATAAAGTATAGAGTTGAAAGTTGAAAGCATAGAGTTTAAGCCATCAGGCCCATCAGCCCCATCCCCCCTCATAACCTTATAACCTCATAACCTCATAACCTTTGCTCGAAGAGCAAATACCCCATGGCAGAATCAGTAGTAAGGCTCTCACCAAGGCAGAAGATGATAAACCTCATGTATATCGTCCTCACCGCCATGCTAGCCCTCAACGTGTCGAGCGACGTGCTCGACGGCTTCGTACAGGTCGAAGACGGGCTGGCGCGCACCAATGCCAACATAGGCCGACGCAACGACGCCATATATGGCCAGCTTGAGAGCTTCACTCAGCAGAATCCGGAGAAAGGCACCCCGTGGCTCGAGAAAGCCTCGCAGGTACGCAAAAATGCCGCAAGCCTCTACACTCTGGTCGACTCGCTCAAACTCGCCATCGTGCGTCAGGCCGACGGCGAAGAGGGCTCTCCCGACAACATCAACCGCCGCGACGACCTCGACGCGGCCTCAATCGTGCTGCTCGGTCCGGGCAAAACACGCGGTCAGCATCTGCGCACATCCATCGACACCTATCGCGACTTCGTGACCTCGCTCATATCCGACTCAGTGAAGCGCGCATCAATCGACGAAGCCCTCTCCACCGCCCCCTACCGCCGCCCCGGCACAGTGCAGGACCAACTGTGGGAAGAGGCCAAGTTTGAACATCAGCCCGTAGTGGCAGCCGTCACTCTCATGACAAAGCTCCAGAACGACATACGCTATGCCGAGGGCGAGGCCCTGGCCGCCCTGCTGGCCGGCGTGGATGCAGGCGACGTGCGCGTCAACGAGCTCAACGCCTTTGTCATCCCCCAGTCGCGTATGGTGATGCGCGGGGGCAAATACTCCGCAGCCATAGTCCTCGCCGCCGTCGACACCACGGCCCGCCCCGACATATTTGTCGGAGGCAAACCTCTCGGCAACGACAGGGGCATCTACGAATTTAACACCTCGTCGACAGGCACTTTCGACTACTCGGGCTATATCGAGGTGGCCCACGGCGACGGCTCGTCGACACGCCACCCCTTCAGTTCGTCCTACACCGTCATGGAGCCGACAGCCACCGTATCGGCCACCATGATGAACGTGCTCTATGCCGGCATCAACAACCCCGTGAGCATCTCAGTCCCCGGAGTGCCGATGAACGGTGTGTCGGCCACAATGACCAACGGCTCCCTCACCCGTCAGGGCGACTCGTGGATAGCGCGCCCCGCCAAGGTGGGTGAGAATGCTACCGTGACAGTCACAGCCAATATCGACGGACGCCCGCAGACTGTGGCCACGTCGACATTCCGCGTGCGCAAACTCCCCGACCCGACCGCGTTCCTCTCGTTCACGGCTCCAAACGGCACCAAAGACCGCTACAAGGGGGGCAGACCTATAGCCAAATCACTCCTGACCACCATACCCGGCATCGAGGCGGCCATTGATGACGACATGCTCAACATCGACTTCCAGGTGCTCGGATTCGAGACCGTGTTTTTCGACCAGATGGGCAACGCCATCCCTGAAGTGTCGCAGGGACCGGCCTTCACCCAGCGTCAGCGCGACCAGTTCAAGCGGCTCGCGCGCGGCAAGCGGTTTTACATCTCCCGCATCCGCGCCAAGGGTCCCGACGGCATCGAGAGAGTGCTCTCGCCGATGGAGGTCATTGTCAATTAATGAGTTTAAAAGTTTGGAGTTTAAAGTTTAGCCTTCGGGCGCAACATATACATGCAATATATATCAATGAAGAAATTTCTTCTCACAGCCATAGCTCTTTTCATCGGGGTCTGCGCCTTCGCGCAGGACGCCTCGTCGAGTTCGTCGGTAGTGCGCCGCAAGGCCTCCGACCGCAACACAAGGCAAGACACCCCGGGGGTGACACAGCGCATGCAAAACCGCCTCGAAAGCTCCTCGACCGACGACAGCGAGCTCCAGTGGATGCGCGTGATGTATCGCAGCCTCGACCTGACCAAAGACGCCAACGGCGCACTCTACTATCCCGACGAACCCGTCGAGGGACAGGACAACCTGTTTCGCATCATCATGAAGCGCATGGCCGACGGCTCGCTCCGAGGCTATGAGTATCTTGACGGACGCGAGGTGTTCAGCGACGATTTCAAGGTCAACATGCGCGATGTCCTCGACCGCTTCTACATACTCTACTCCGAGGCCAAAGGCTCGACCGAGAAAAATCCGCGCTTCACCATCGAGGAGTCCGACATCCCGGCCTCGGAGGTGCTGAGCTATTACATCATCGAGCGTTGGGAGTTTGACCTCCGCTCCAACCGCATGCGCACACTCGTCGAGGCCATATGCCCCGTGCTCCACCGCGCCGGCGACTTCGGAGCCGAGGCCATACGCTACCCGATGTTCTGGGTGAGATATGACGACCTCCGTCCCTACATCACCACACAAAACATCTTTACCGACGACGACAACAACCTCGCCACATGCACCTATGACGACTATTTCCGGCTCGGGCTCTACGAAGGTGACATTTATAAGACCCGCAATCTGAAAAACAAGTCGCTCATGCAGCTCTATCCCGATCCCGATGAGCTGGCCCATGCACGCGACAGCATACAGCAGCGTCTCGACAACTATGAAAAGAAGCTCTGGGTGCCCTCGCTCGAAGAGCTTGCCGCCCGCCGTGAAGCAGCCGAAAAAGCCGAGGCTCTCGCATCGGGCGATGCCGCAGCAAGCGAGACCTCAGTGGCCGAAGACAGCGTGGAGAAACCGACCTCCACTCGCGCGTCACGCACAAAACGCGGAGCTAAAAAAAGCTCTGCATCCAAGACCAAACCCGCCAAGGTCAAGAAACCCAAGAGCGTGAAGGCCTCCACCCCCTCGTCGGCCACTCGCTCCGTGCGTAACCGCAAACGATAAGCCTCTCTCTCCATTTCGTCACATTTTCACTCTTGCATTCGCCAGTCACAATAGTTATCCCGGTCTACAATCGCGCGCACACCATCGCGCGCACTCTGCGCAGCATCGACGCGCAGACTCTGAGACCGGCTCGGGTGATACTGGTCGACAACAATTCATCCGACAGTTCAGTGGACGCGATGCGCGCCTGGGCCGACGGCAAGGACTATGTGACTCTACTGTCTCAGCCGCGTCCCGGAGCATGCGCCGCACGCAACCGCGGACTGGAACATGTGACCACCGAGTGGACCATGTTTTTTGATTCCGACGACGTGATGGCTCCGACCCACGTCAGCGACTTCTCACGCGCCATCGACTCCAATCCGCAGGCTGATATAATCGGCCGTGACATCCTCACCCGCTTTATCGACGGGACAGAGAGGCGGCTATACTTCCGGGCCGGACGCGACGCCATGTTTCATCATCTCTTCCGCGGCTGCCTGTCGACCCAACGCTATGTGGCCCGCACCTCACTGTTTCGTGCCGTCGGAGCATGGGACGAGAATCTGAGCGGGTGGAACGATTACGAGCTCGCCACACGTCTGCTCATGCACACCTCCGCCATCCTGCGGCTCTCGGGCTCGCCGACCGTCACAACCTATCAGCAGGAAGAATCAATCACCGGCATGGGATTCAGCGCGCACCCCGAGCGATGGCAACGTTCGCTTGACACCATCCGCAGCCATTTCCTGTCACTGCCTGACTCCGACAGCCGCCGACGCAGATGGCTCGACTGGCTCGACGCACGCTGCATGATACTCGCCGCAGCCTACGAGCGCGAAGCCCTCGACAACACATCGCATGCCGGCCACGAAGGCTATGCTACCGCTCACTCCCTCTCGGCCTCACTCTACGCCAAAGTCATGCAGCGCACCCCCCATCCCCGCCGCCAGCGGCTCATCTATCTTCACAACCTCCACCTCCGCCGCCTCACATGGCTCCTTGCCAAAAGCCTCCTGTAAGACCAATTTGGAAGGTTTTAATAATCCATTAATATAGGCACACGGTGTTCTTCCGCAAAAAGCACCGCCTGATATAGCATCGAGTAGGCACATTGAGCCAGCTCCTCGGTGCGGTATCTCTCTTTGGGTGTTTTGTCTGACCTGCGGATGAATCCCAAAAGGAGTTTCGGCTCTTTTTGTTTTACCGGTATATAGTATTTGTCGTTTCGCCAGGAGTGTATGGTGGCTTCATCGGCCTTCCATAGCTGTCGGTTTAGGTTTTCCAGTTCGCGTTTCAGAAGTGATAGCGTAGAGATTGCCCCCACAGTGCCTGTAGGGTATTCCGCTACAAAGATAATGTCATCCGGGATTGGCAGCCAAAGAGCTGTATCATAAAGCAATGAATTGGCTATTTTCTTTGACATAGCCTCTTTGACTACCGGCTCGTCATAGGCATTCCATTTGCTGTCCACATATTCTGGCAACGGGCGATTCAGAGCGAGGCAAGCCTGCAACATTATCAATGCCCCGAAGGCCTCCCAATCGGGTTTGTCCGTATAATAGTCACATTCGGATGTTTCGTCCCATAACGGTGAAGGCTCCGGCATGTCGATGGTCACGGCGATATTATCAATCCATTTGGTCACGGTAGTCCGTATATCCTCTATTTCCGCTTTATCCTCTACGGGTTTTATTTCATTACCGTCACCGTCTGTCATCACGCACTTCTGTCCGTTTTCCTCCGCCATCCGCTGTACGATGGTTTTCCAGTTGCGACTGTAATAGCGAGTCAATTTACCTGAATATATGTCCAAGCCCATATCATGTAAATAAATAGCGATGTAGAAAGGTATTGTACATCAGGATGTCGATATAATAATCATCACCCGACACTTCTATATGACACTGCCGCCCATGAAAGCGAATACGGCTCCCATTTCAACGAGAAATTTCTCCACATAATTGACAATCCAATCTCCGTCACTCCAATATAGCGGTGACACGCTTGAGGGCGGCGATAAAGGCGTCACACTCCTCGAGTGTGTTGTAGACGGCAAACGAGGCGCGTACCACACCCTCAACACCGAGCACATGCATCAGCGGCTGGGCGCAGTGATGGCCCGTGCGTACCTCCACACCGAGCTTGTCGAGCAGCATTCCCATATCGTAATGGTGGATGTTGCCGACAAGAAACGAGATAATGGCACATTTACCCGGAGCCTGTCCGAAAATCCTCATGCCGGGTATCTCCTCAAGCATGCGGCGCGTAGTGTAGTCAAGCAGTTCATGCTCATGGGCGGCTATCTGCTCAACGCCGGTCTCTTCCATGAAATCTATAGCCTTGGCCAACGCCGAGATACCGATGAAATCGGGCGTGCCGGCCTCGAATTTATAGGGTAGTTCGGCATACGTGGTGCGTTCAAACGACACCGACTCGATCATCTCGCCGCCACCCTGGTAGGGAGGCATCTTTTCGAGCCATTTCTCCTTGCCGTAGAGCACACCCACGCCTGTCGGGCCATACATCTTATGGGCCGAGAACGCATAGAAGTCCGCATCGAGGTCGCGCACGTCAATCGACATGTGGGGTGCAGCCTGGGCTCCGTCCACCACCACAGGCACTCCGTGGCCGTGGGCTATGGCTGTCATCTCCTTGACGGGATTGACGGTACCGAGCACGTTGGAGGCATGACACACGCTCACAAGACGCGTGCGCTCGTTAAACATCTCACGATAGGCTTCCATGTCGAGCTCGCCGATGGCATTGACGGGCACCACGCGTATGGTAAATCCGATGCGGTCGCGCAGCAACTGCCAGGGCACGATATTGGCGTGATGCTCCATCTCGGTGAGTATCAACTCGTCACCCTCGCCGAGCATCATGCCGCCAAACGAGGAGGCTACGAGGTTGAGAGCCTCGGTGGTGCCGCGCGTGAATATAACCTCGGAAGTCGAGGCGGCGTTGATCCACCCCTTCACCCGTCGGCGTGCAGCCTCCTGGAGCTCGGTAGCCTCCTGCGAGAGCGTGTGCACGCCACGGTGCACATTGGCCTTGGTCGTGGTGTATCCGTCGACCACAGCCTTGACCACCGTGTCGGGGGTCTGTGATGTGGCTGTATTGTCGAGATAGACCAGCGGTCGGTTATATAGTTTTCGTTCGAGTATCGGAAACCCGGAGCGAATCTTCTCAATATCCATGTTGTTAATTTTTTAGTTCGCACGTCTCGCAGTTGCCGAGCGTGCCCGAGAAACGGCGGTCGACGAGATGACGCAGACGGTCCTGCAGACCGGGTATATGCACCGAGTCTATGACATCGACCATAAACGCCTGCATCAGCATCTTGCGGGCCTCGGCCTCGGGTATGCCGCGCGAACGCATGTAGAAGAGCGCGTCCTCGTCAATCTGACCCGTAGTGGCTCCGTGGCTGCATTTCACCTCATCGTTGTTGATAATGAGCTGCGGCTTGCAGTGCATGCGTGCGTTGGTGCTTGCAAGTATATTGCGGTTGCTCTGATAAGCCTCGGTGTAGGGAGCGTCGGGCATCACGGTGATGCTGCCCTCAAAGGCTCCGCTCGACTCATCGTCCATAACGTATTTGAACAGTTGATTGCTGCGGCAACGGGGCGCGCGGTGCATCACAACCGTGTCATTGTCGATATGCATCCGCTCCGAGCCTATGGCCATGCCGTTGATGTGACACTCGCAATGCTCGCCGAGGAGCTCGATGTCAAAATCGTTGCGTGTGACGCCACAGGTGAGCGTGGTGTTGTTGACAGTCACGTCGCTCCCCTCCTGCTGGGCGACAAACATGCGCGAGTAGCGCGAGGTCTTGGCCGACGACTCCTCGATGGAGCACATCTCCAGCCGGGCGTTGCGGCCCACGGCTATCTCTGTCACCTGTGATGCGAGATAGCTCTGCGTGCGGTCCTGGGTGTGGTCACACACGAGCAGTGTCAGCTCGGCGTCCTCCTCGACCACGATGAGCATGCGGCGGAAGGCTGCGAGCGGAGCGGGCGACGAGAAGATGTTGACCAACTGTAGGGCCTTGTCGGGACGCGTGCCTTTGGCCACATGGATAAACACTCCGTCCTGCACAAGCATGGTGTTGAGCGACACCGAGGCGTCGGCAAGCGGAGCCAGCGAGCCATAGTAACGGTCGACTATCTCGGGCATCTCGCGCGAGGCTCTTGCGAGCGACATGAAAGTCACCCCTTCGGGCAGACGCTCGTCGAGCGTGGCCGAGGGGACAAACTTATCGTTGACCACAGTGGCCTGGAGTGTCGACATATTGGGCACATCGCAGCGGAATGTGGCGGCCACATCCACCGGTATGCCCACACGGTTGACGTTCACGCCATAGTCGGGCGCAAACATATCCTCAATCGAGGTCTTTTCAAACCCCTCGGTGCGACGTGTCGGGAGCGACTGCAGGTCAAGCCCTGCACGGGCGGCGGTGCGCAGCGCGTTGAGCGGCTCGCCGGTCGATGCATGCACGGCTTCGCGCATCGCGTCATAGAGGTCGGTATATTGCTTAATGGCACTCATTTCATTTCAATCAGCAGCACTTGTTCAATTAGTAATTAGTAATTGTTAATTAGTAATTAACTGAAACCGAATCAATTACTAATTACTAATTGCCAATTGCTAATTAATAATTGCCCTCCTTAATCCAGTCATATCCGCGCTCCTCAAGCTCGAGGGCCAGTTCGGGGCCGCCGGTCTTGACGATGCGGCCTTTATAGAGGATATGCACGTAATCAGGCTTGATATAGTCAAGAAGACGCTGATAGTGGGTGATGACTATGGTAGCGTTTCGGGAAGTCTTGAGCTTGTTGACACCGCCGGCCACCACTCGCAGAGCGTCGATGTCGAGGCCCGAATCGGTCTCGTCGAGAATCGACAGACGCGGCTCGAGCACAGCCATCTGGAATATCTCGTTGCGCTTCTTCTCGCCGCCCGAGAAACCCTCGTTGACCGAGCGTGAGGCCAGTTTATTGTCAAGTTCCACAATCTCGCGCTTCTGACGCATGAGCTTCAGGAAGTCGCTTGCCGACATGGGATCCTCGTTGAGATACTTGCGCTTGGCGTTGACGGCGGCGCGCATAAAGTTGACCATCGACACTCCGGGTATCTCCACCGGGTATTGGAATGACAGAAACAGACCCTCGTGGCTGCGGGTCTCGGGAGGCAGGTCGAGCAGCTCCACGCCGTGGAGCTTGGCCGAGCCCTCGGTCACCGTATAGGCGGGATTGCCGGCAAGAACGCCCGACATCGTACTTTTGCCCGAGCCGTTGGGGCCCATTATGGCATGCACCTCGCCCTCGCGGACGGTAAGGTTGAGACCTTTGAGTATCTCCTTCCCCTCCACCGATGCGTGAAGGTCGCGGACTTCAAGTAATATATCGCTCATAGTCGTATTCAGAAATTTTGCTACAAAATTACTAACTTCTTTATAGTTTGGAAAGTTTATAGTTATAAAAGTTCGTAATTAAGCACGGCCTCCACAATGTAGAGGGCGCAGATGTCGGCGCGGGCTACATCCATGTCGTCATAGGCGGGATTGTCGCTGTGGAGCACCACCATCGAGGGGTCGGAGTGACGGCGCACATATTTCACCATCCTGTATTCCTCAAGCTGCACCACATACATCTGGCCCCAGAATATATTGCGGGGGTCGCGGATGTGTCGTATGGCCACATATCCGCCGTTGCATATGCGCGGACTCATGCTGTCGCCTCTGACCTTGACGATGTGCGTGTCGGCCGGCAGTTCGGGTATATTCATCATGCCCACCGGGCGTGTCTCGCTGAATATCTGCTCCAGACTGCGGCACCCGGCGGTGACATCGATGTCATACACGGGCACTCCTCCACCGGCTGTCATCAGCCGGGGCGAGCCAGAGAGTGTGATGTCGCGGGCAAGCGGCTCTTTCTCAAACGGCAATCCCTCACCGCTCTTGAGCCACGGCTTTGACACACCGAGGTCGGCCACGATGCGGTTGACAAGCCCCTCGGTAAAAGGCAGTTTGCCGGTCATCACCTTCGATAGATTTGACGGATCGAGCTTGAGCAGACGGGCCAATGCCCGCTGCGACAGGTGACGGAGCATCATGATATGCTTAAGCCGACCAACAATCCCGTCAGCACCGTCATACACAACCTCCATTACGTTTTTTTCCTGTTGAACATCCATAATAACAGCATTTTTATTGGCAAATATACAATATTATTGTCATTTAGCCAAACCAAGCCGCAAGATGCATAAAAAAGAAAAAGTTTTTCACTCATTGCCCCGAAAGAGGATGAATGAAAAACTTTTGAGACTTTTGTCCTTATGTATCTCCTTACGTGCGGGGGGATGACAGAGCCTCAAGTGGGTCGGGGTGACAGGATTCGAACCTGCGACCACCTGGTCCCAAACCAGGTGCGCTACCGGACTGCGCTACGCCCCGTGCACTGATGTCATACATCGTAATGCACTGCAAAGGTAGTGAGTTTTTTTGATTCCAACAAATTTCAGCCAAGAGTTTATGGTTTTAATTTCGCCACATCACCCTTTAAGAAACCATCCGGCGGGAAGACTCGTTATTTATGATAACAACATCCACAAGCCCAGACATGCAAAAACCATCCCGATCCTCAGGCGGCTTTCTCATCGGAAACGTCTGCATACTGCTCGCCACCATATTTTGGGGCGTCAACGTATCTGTCACCAAAGCACTCATCCCCGACTGGATGACAGCCAACGGCATCGCCGCTGTGCGGCTCATAGGCGGAGCCGTGCTGCTGTGGCTTACCTCACTGTTTGTCAGATGTGACCGTATAAAGCGCGGCGACTGGCCGAGGCTCGTGCTCGGAGGTGTGGTCGGGCTGTTTCTCTTCATCTTTCTCTTTGTCACCTCGCTGCGCTACGGCAACCCCATCGACATCTCCATCATCATGACGCTCCCGCCCGTGTTCGTGATACTTATCGGCGTCATCTTTCAGCACAGACGGCCGTCGATGCTCGAATATGTCGGTGTGGCGGTATCTTTTGCCGGCGCGGTGACAGTGATTCTCGCAGGCCAGGGGGGCAAGAACGGCAGCGACAATCTGCTCGGCGACATCCTTGCCGTGGCCTCGACACTATGTTATGCCTTCTATCTCGTGATACTCGAGCGGCCCTCGGCCACCTATCGTCCCGTGACAATGCTCCGATGGGTGTTTCTCTTCGCGGCCATTCCGGGACTGCTGTTACTACCCGGCATGCAGCATTTGCCCATACTCCACACAGCCGAGGCCACGCCTTGGATTGAAATCGGCTTCATACTACTATGTCCGACATTCATAGCCTATTTTCTCGTCCAGCCGGCCATCAAAAACATCGGTTCGGAACTCGTGTCGCTCTACCAGTATCTCCTGCCGGCATTCGCCACCATCTCGGCCGTACTCATGGGGCTCGACAAACTGAAATGGATACAGGTGCTGGCCATGGCCATTATCATAGCCGGAATGGTTCTCACCAACATCGGCAAACGCCGCAAACAACATTAACCCCATCGGGAAAGGGGATACAAAAGGACAAAAGTCTCAAAAGAAACAAAAGTCTTATTTTTATTTGTCAGCATAACAGACAACTAAAATAAAAAACTTTTGTTTCTTTTGAGACTTTTGTCCTTTTGTATCCCCCTCGAGAGACTTTTGTATTCCCTCCCCGAGAGATTTACTCAGGCAATATTTCTCGGAGGCGGAGGTAGCTCTTGACCAGCTCGACGATTTTGGGCATGGGCATGAGCGAAGTGTCGATGGTGAGGTCATAGCTTGAGGCGTGACCCCACTCCTTGTCGGTGAAGAAGTTGTAATAGTCGGCACGCCAGCGGTTGGTGCGTTTGGCCATCGCCTCGGCCTTCTCGGGGGTCAGAGCGTCGGCACGCGCCGTGATGCGTCTGACACACTCCTCCATCGGGGCGTGAAGAAAGATATTGATTACGTTAGGACGGTCACGCAGTATGTAGTCGGCGGTGCGACCCACCACAACAAACGAACGCTTCTCGACCTCCGACCTGAGAAAATCGCTCACTGCCTTATAGAGCGAATCGTCGGTGATGGAGCCGCCTCCGGTGTAGTAACACATCGGGGTCACACCCATTGTGAACGAGAATATGCCGTGGAGAAACGACGGGAAACGCTCGTCTTTCTGCTCGAAAAATTCCGGCTCTATGCCGGCGAGCTTGGCCGACTCGGCCAGCAGCTCCTTGTCGTAGTAGGCGATGCCCAGCTCGTCGGCGAGGGCGCGGGCCAGCTCGCGTCCTCCGCTGCCAAACTCGCGTCCGACGGTGATTACAAACGGCTTGCCGTCACGGGCCATAGCGGTCGGCGTGGTGTCTATATCGGTAGGTTTCATAGTCCAATTATCTTTTATTAAGACCAAAAATATAAAAAAAATCCCACGCGTCCAAGAATTTTTCGTAACTTTGAAGCCAAATTGCATAATTCATAACTCTAACACCGCCAACACACGTGAAAGTCAAGAATATAATACTTTTAGGCATAGTGTCGCTCCTGGGCATATCGTATGCCGTAGCCGCCATTGACAATTCGGCCGAGGAAGTGGCCTGGGTTGTGGGCGATCAGCCCATCTGGAAGTCTGACATCGAGGAGGCTTATCAGTCGATGCTCTATGAGAAGACCCCCATCAACGGTGACCCCTACTGTGTGATACCCGAGCAGCTCGCCATCGAGAAGCTCTATCTCCACCAGGCCGAGCTTGACACTATCGATGTGTCGGAGTCAATGGTGATGCAGCAGGTCGAGATGACCATCAACAACTATGTGGCCCAGCTTGGCTCGCAGGAGAAGGTCGAGCAGATGTTCAACAAGTCGCTCCCCGCCATCCGCGACATGCTCCACGAGATGATTTCCAACCGCTCGAGAGTGCAGCAGGTGCAGCAGAGTCTGGTCAAGGACATCAAGGCCACTCCGTCAGACGTGCGCCGCTATTTCGACAAGATGCCCGAAGACTCCATCCCCTACGTGCCCCGCAAGGTGGAGGTGCAGATACTCACCGCAGCCCCGGCCATTCCGCGCGAGGAAATCGATAATGTCAAGGCCCGTCTGCGCGACTACACCGACCGCATCAACAAGGGTGAGAGCGATTTTTCGACCCTCGCCATCCTCTATAGCGAAGACCCCGGCTCGGCGGCCCGAGGCGGCGAACTCGGCTTTGCCGGCCGCTCGACCTACGTGCCCGAGTTTGCAGCCGTAGCCTTCAACCTCAACGACCCCAAAAAGGTGTCGAAGATTGTCGAGACCGAGTATGGCTACCACATAATCCAGCTCATCGAGAAGCGCGGCGACCGTATCAACGTGCGCCACATACTGCTGCGTCCGCGCGTGGCCGAGAAAGACCTCACCGACGCCGTGTTGCGCCTCGACTCGCTCCGCACCGACCTCATCGACAAGAAAATACCCTTTGAGGAGGCCGTAGCCGTGCTCTCCAACGACAAGGACACCCGCAACAACCGCGGCGTGATGGTCAACTCCAACATGAACTCGGACGACTACAACACCGCCCGCTTCCAGATGTCGGAGCTCCCCCAGGAGATAGCCAAGGAGGTCAACAACATGCAGCCCGGCGACATCTCGCAGGCCTTCATCATGAAAGACCCCAAGACCAACCAGGACATCGTGGCACTGGTCAGGCTCACCGCCCGCATCGAGGGTCACCGCGCCAATCTCTCGGACGACTATCAGCTCATCAAGAACCTCTGCGAGCAGTCGCGACGCCATCAGTTGCTCGAAAAGTGGCTCGACAAGAAGATTGCCGACACATACACACGCATCGAGGACGGATGGCGTGACTGCGAGTTCTCTCACAAAGGCTGGATCAAAACAGGCACATCCGACAAATGAGAGCTCCGGTCGCAGCCATTGTGGCCGTAGCACTCGTTTCGCTCCCGGCCATGCTCGCCCAGACGCCCAAAAACGGCTCGGCCAAGGCTCCGGCAGCTAAGGAGAAGAGCGCGGCCCGTGACCGCAAACCAGTCATACGCCCCACCATACCCCAGGCCGACCGCCACGAGCCCGGCAAGGTGTTTGTCGAGTATGCCGAAGTGCTCGACAAGCCGCTCGGCACCGACGTACAGATACTTGTAGGCAACGTGCAGTTCAGAAAGAGCGACATGTTCATGTATTGCGACTCGGCCCGCTTCTATGAGGAGTCATCCTCGCTCGAGGCCTACAGCAACGTGAGGATGGAGCAGGGCGACACACTCTTTGTCTACGGCGACGAACTCTACTATGACGGCACGACCGAAGTGGCCGAGCTGCGCGCCTATCCCGGCCGCGACGTGAGGCTCATCAACCGCGACGTCACTCTCACCACGCCGGTATTTTTCTACGACATGCCCCAGGATATGGGCTACTATATGGTCGGAGGCAAACTCGATGACAAGACCAACACACTGACCTCCGAGCAGGGTTTCTATTACCCGTCGACCAAGGACGCGTTCTTCTACCTCAACGTCGAGCTCACCGGGCCCGACAAGAACGACACGCTCAAGATGTATACCGACTCGCTCACCTACAACACCAACACTGCCATAGCGCAGCTCATGTGCGAGACACTCATCACGAGCAAGGACGGAGAAATCAACTCCACCTCGGGATATTACGACACACGCACCGGCATCGCCGACCTCTACGAGCGGTCGAAGGTCCACATGAAGCGTGGCAATACCCTCACGGGCGACACGCTCTTCTATGACCGCGACGGCGGTTTCGGCGAAGCGTTCGGCAACATGATACTCACCGACTCGGCCCGTCAGTCGTCCATACTCGGCGACTACGGCTACTATGACGAGCTGATAGACAGTGCGTTTGTCACCGGCAACGCCCTGGCCATGGAGTATTCCCGCTCCGACACCCTCTATCTCCACGGCGACACCATCACCGCATGCATGGCCCCCTCCGACTCGACCAAGATCACCAACGTCTATCACCGAGTGCGCTTCTTCCGCAACGACATCCAGGGTCTGTGCGACTCCATGAGCATGGTGGAACGCGACTCTATATTATATATGTATTACAATCCCATCGTCTGGAACGGCGACAAGCAGGTGGTGGGCAACGTCATATGGGTGCATCTCTCCGACTCGACAGCCGACTGGGCGCGACTCCCCGAGATGGGACTCATGTCGCAACACATCGGCGAGGACTGCTATAACCAGCTCTCGGCCTCCGACATGACCGTGTGGATGGCCGACTCGACCATAAGCCGGCTCTATGCCGAGGGCAATGTGCAGACCATAATGTTTCCGATGGAAAACGACTCGACCTACAACAAGTTTTCCTACACCGAGAGCTCCTACATGGACGCCTACTTTGAGGACAACACTCTGCGCCGCCTCATCATGTGGCCCGAGACCACCGGCAAGGTCACTCCGCTCTATCTGGCCAAGCGCAACAGCTATTACCTGCCAAAATTCCGCTGGTATGAGCCGCTGCGCCCCATGTCGCCGGCCGAAGTCTTTGAATATCCCGCCGAGATGGCCGAACTGGCCCGGCAGAACATACTCGGACGCATGAGCAAGACCGCTCTCACCGCCCGAGGCCAAGCCACAGGCAAACCGGCCCCGCAGGTGCCCGTAGCCAAGCCCGACATTCCGGCACCGCCGGCCGACTCGGCCGCCGTGACAGCCGACTCCCTCACGGTCACCGGCGACTCGATACACATGACACTGCCCGACTCCGTAGCCGTGGCAGCCGACTCGCTCACCCTGCGGACCGACTCCATAACCGCTCACCCCGAGACAGTCGTGCCCGACAGTGACGGCAACGTGACACCCGACGGCAGTGACAGTCCCGACCCGTCAGGCGACCCCGACAGCGACCCTGCGGCTGCAACTCCTACCTCCTCCTCGACCACCGTAACCAAGCAAGAAGAGGAGGATAACGATGAGTGACATTATACGCCTTCTGCCCGACTCCGTAGCCAACCAGATAGCGGCCGGAGAAGTGATACAACGCCCTGCTTCGGTAATCAAAGAGCTCGTCGAAAACTCGATAGACGCCGGAGCCACGGCTATCACAATAATACTCAAGGACGCCGGACGCACGCTCATACAGGTAATCGACAACGGTTCGGGCATGAGCGACACCGACGCGCGTCTGGCCTTCGAGCGTCATGCCACGAGCAAGATAGCCAAGGCCGACGACCTGTTTGCTCTCAACACCATGGGATTTCGCGGCGAGGCCCTGGCCTCGATAGCCGCCATCGCTCATGTCGACCTGCGCACCATGCTCCATGATGCCCAGTTGGGCACACGGCTCGTCATCAACGGTTCAAAGGTCGAGAGTCAGGAACCCGAGGCCTGTGCTCCGGGCTCCAACATGATGGTCAAAAACCTGTTTTTCAACACCCCGGCCCGACGCAAGTTTCTCAAGAAGGACTCGGTCGAGATGAGTGCCATCATGAGAGAGTTTGAACGTCTCGCGCTTGTCAACATCGGCGTGGACTTCACCCTCATAAGCAACGACACCACTCTCCACTCGCTCATGCACGGGTCGATGAAGAAGAGAATATGCGACCTCTTCGGCAAAAATCTCGACAAGCAGCTCATACCCATCGAGACCGACACGTCGATAGTGAGCGTCAACGGATTCATCGGTCTGCCCGAAAACGCACGCCGCCGTAATCAGTTGCAATATTTCATGGTCAACGGCCGCAACATGCGTCACCCCTACTTTCACAAGGCCGTGATGCAGTGTTATGAAAAGCTCATTCCGACCGACGCGCAGCCCAACTATTTCATCAATCTGCACGTCGACCCCGAGACCATCGACGTAAACATACATCCGACCAAAAACGAGATAAAGTTTGAAAACGAGCAGGCCATATGGCAGATACTCACCGCCGCCATACGCGACTCGCTCGGCCGCTTCAACGTAGGCCCCGTGCTCGACTTTGACCAGGAGGACGCGCCCGAGATACCCGTGTTCAATCCCGAGACCGAGCGGATGCCCGAGCTCGTGATTGACAACGAGTACAACCCCTTCAGCGAACCGGTGCCCCTCCCTTCCGACATCCTCGGGCCTGAATTTTCACGCCCCGTGTCACACACGGCCCGGCGCGAGGCCTCGCAGTCGTTCCGTCAGTCAGGACGCGACGTCTCGACAGGCTCACGCGCCTCGGTGGCCACCGACTGGGCCAAACTCTATGACGACTTCATGCGCAAGCGCGACGAGGGACTCGCAGCCGCGCCCGAGACCACAGCCGAGTCGTCACAGCCGGCTCCCGCGCCGCTCCCCATCGAGGCCGGGCACACCATGCACTCCCACTCCGAAGGCAACGCCTACCAGTATAAGGACTCATATATCCTCACCCCCTCGCGCGACGGACTCATGATCATCGACCAGCACCGCGCCCACCTGCGTGTGCTCTATGACTCATATATCGCCAAGGCCGGCGAACAGGAGTATGTAGCCCAGGCCACGATGTTTCCCGACGTGCTCGAGCTCTCCGCGGCCCAGAGCACAGTGCTGGCCGACATACGCACACGCATGTCGGAACTCGGTTTTGTCATCACACCGCGTGGCGGCAACACCTGGAGCATCGACGGCATCCCATCGCAGATGGCCGACACTCCCGCGCGCGACATGGTGCTCGCCATGATCGACAACATCTCCTCGACAGGGCTCGACCCGGCCTCGGCAATGTATGAGCAGTTTGCCCTCTCCATGGCCCGCGCCGGAGCCATACGCCGCGGCCAGCCGCTGACTGCCGATGACATCGACCGCCTGCTCAGCGACCTCTTCCGCTCCTCCTCGCCGTCGTTCACCCCCGACGGCAAGAAAATCTTCGCCATCATATCCACCGACTATATAACCCGCCTCCTGGGCTGACCCACCTCACACCGATGCTGCGCTGTCTGTTCATAACATTTGCCATACTCCTGTCGCTCCGCGCGGGAGCCTCCGACACCGCCGTGGTGTCGCTGCTGACATGCAGCGAAGGGCGGGAAATCTACGAGCTGGAGGGACACACCGGACTGAGAATACAACACCCCCTGTATGGCGACTTTACGGTCAACTGGGGAGTCTTTGACTTCGACTCGCCCGGCTTTGTCTACCGATTTGTCAAAGGCGAGACCGACTATATAGCCGCAGCCGTGTCGACCGACCGCTTTCTCGAAGCCTACCGACGTCAGGGACGCACGGTGCGGGAGCAGACTCTACGTCTCACCCCCGCCCAGACCGACCGCCTCGTCGACATGATAATGACCAACATACGGCCCGAAAACCGCGTGTATCGCTACAACTACGTGCTCGACAACTGTGCCACGCGTCCGCTCATGATGATCGAGAAGGCCATAGGCGACACCGTGACACTCGGCAGCAAAGCTCTTGAGGGAAGAGACGCCACGACGTTCCGTAACGTCATGCGCCACTATCACCGCAACTATCCGTGGTATCAGTTTGGCATCGACACCGCCCTCGGCTCAGGCATCGACCGCCCCATCTCACAGCGCGAGACAGGCTTTGCCCCCGTGGTGCTCGCCGACATGATAGCCGGAGCGACAACACCCGGCGGTGAACAATTGACCCTCTCCGACGGTTATCTGATTGGGTCGTCGGCCACACCCCCCGCACCGGCCGGCCCGACACCGTGGACACTCACCCCGATGTTCTGGGCCTCGGTCATATTTCTGCTCGCCATATGGGTAAGTATCAGGCAGAAACAAGGCCACGCCAAGGCCGCGCGATGGTTTGACACCCTCTACTTCTCGCTCTGCGGAACGGAAGGTCTTCTCCTCACATTTCTCATCTTCGTGTCAGTCCACGAGGCCACCTCGCCCAACTGGCTCTATCTCTGGCTCAACCCGCTCTGCTTTGTCGGCGCGGTATCTCCCTGGCTAAAAAGGGGAAAAGGCTTGGAGATATGCTATCAAAGTGTTAACTTTGCATGCCTGATTGCACTGGCAGCTATATTTTTAGCCGGCGTGCAGTCGCCCAATCCGGCCTTCTGGCCACTCATGATAGCCTCGGCTGTCAGAAGCGTCACTAACATTCTCACAATAAAATCACGCCACAACACGTGTCGGACCGCCGACACCGGCAACAATAAATGAAACGCAAAGACCTTTCACTCAACACGCGCATAGTCTGCGCCCTCGTGGCCTCGATGGTATCCATCGCCGCCGTGGGCGCACGTCCCGGAGCCAAAGCCCCGGCCTCGCGTCCCACTCTGGTGGTGGGAATATTTGTGGAGGGTCTGACCGCCGAGTATGTCGACCTGCTGAGGTCCAACTTCACCGAGGGCGGCTTCGAGCGGCTCATATCTGACGGCGTGACCTTACGCAACGTCGACTACGGCCCCGGCATGGACGCCACAGCCGCCACGGCTGTAATAGTCTCGGGCGCGGCCCCGGTGGTCAACGGTGTGCCCTCGGCCAAGGCCTGGGACATCACCACACGGCGTGAATATCCCATACTTCTCGACCCCAAGCTGGCCGGCAGCTACTCCGAGCAGCAGCTCACCCCCGCCCCGCTCCTGGTGTCGACCCTCAGCGACGAGATACGCATCAGCGACGGCGGTCTCGGGCAGGTCCACTCCATAGCCCCCGACCCGCAGATAGCTCTCCTCCTGGCCGGACACGCCGGCAACAGCAGCTTCTGGATAAGCGACGTCAACGGCAAGTGGACCACCTCGACCCACTTCCGCGAGACTCCCACACCCATAGCACGGCGCAACGTGGGCCTCACACTCGCCTCGCGCCTCGACACCATGGCCTGGGAGCCGTCGATACCGCTTGACCGCTATCCCGACCTGCCCGAATACAAGAAACTCTACCCCTTCCGCCATACATTCCCCTCGCGCGACACCGACCGCTTCAAGATATTCAAGACGTCGGCCATATCCAACCGCGAGGTGGCCACGACCGCGGCCGAGTATATCTCGACACTCTCGCTGGGCAAGCGCGGCGTCACCGACATGCTCAGCATCGGCGTGAACGTCAGCCCCTATCTCTACGGACGAGAGGCCGACAACCGCATCGAGACCATGGACGCCCTGCTCCGCCTCGACCGCGACATCGCCTCGATAGTCAAGGCCGTGGAGAACGGTCCCGGCATGGCCAACACCCTGCTCTTCGTAGCCGGAACTCCGGCCCCCTCGGGTGGCAAACGCGACGAGGAACGCTGGGGCATACCGTCGGGCGAATTTTCACCCCGCAAGGCCGTGTCGCTGCTCAACATGTATCTCATGGCACTGCACGGCAACGGTGAGTGGGTAAGCGGTTATCACAACGGATTTTTCTATCTCAACCGCTCGCTCATCAAGGAGCGCGGCATGAACGACGCCGACCTGCGCCGCGAGGGCGCGGAATTTCTGGCCCGCATGAGCGGCGTGAGCGACGTATATACACTCGACGACATTATCGCACGCCGTGCCGGCGACGACCCCACCGCACTCCACCGCAACATCTCGGCCAACCATGCCGGCGACCTGCTCGTGATGGTCAACCCGGGCTGGGAAGTCACCGACGGCGAAGAATATGAGTCGGTCAAGACGGCCGAGGAGCGCGCTCAGCTCCCCGTAGTGCGCTGGCAAGCCACCACATCGCCGGTCTACATACTTTCACCCGGCCTCGACGCCTCCGAAATCATCGAACGCATCGACGCACGTGCCATCGCCCCGACCCTGGCACGCATACTGCGCATACGTTCGCCCAATGCAGCCTCCGCCGCACCGATTCAGTCAATACTCTTTAATCAAATTAGCAATTAGCAATTAGTAATTAGCAATTAGTAATTAGTAATTAGTAATTAGTAATTAGCTACTTACCATTTATAGACAGACTGACTGACTCAGACTCCTCATAAGGTGGCGATTCACCCCTCACGTTTCGGCAATCCGGACACCGTCCGGCCATATGATGCCAACAAAAATCAAAACAACAAAATCACCCAACCACGCAATTACTAATTACTAATTACTAATTACTAATTACTAATTAGAATTAGGATTGCCAATTATAATAAAGGTATGTCATTCACATCATTTATCACCAAGCTGTTCGGCAACAAGTCGACCCGCGACCTCAAGGAGATCGAGCCGATAGTAAAGCAGATCGAGGCCCTCGAGCCCGAGGTGAAATCACTCAATATAGACCAGTTGCGCGACCGCATCACCGAGATTCGCGCCGACATAAAGAAAGCCGTTTCAGCCGAGCAGGAAGAGAACGAACGTCTCCGTCTCGAAGTCGAGGAACTTCCCTTTGACGAGCGTCAGCCCGTGTGGGACAAAATCGACCGCAACGAGAAGACCATGCTCGACACCATCGAAGAGCGTCTCAACCACCACCTGCCCATGGTGTTTGCAGTAGTGCGCGAGACAGCCGCCCGCTTTGCTGCCAACGAGACAATCACCGTCAAAGCCACTCAGCTCGACCGCGAGCTCGCCGCACAAGGCAAAGATTTCGTCACCATCGACGGCGACAACGCCATATGGAAAAACCACTGGATGGCCGGCGGCAACGAAGTCACCTGGGACATGGTGCACTATCGCGTGCAGCTCATCGGCGGCATCGTGCTTCATCAGGGCAAAATCGCCGAGATGGCCACCGGCGAGGGTAAGACTCTCGTGGCCACACTCCCCGTGTTTCTCCGCTCGCTCTCGGGCCGCGGCGTCCACGTGGTGACTGTCAACGACTACCTCTCCAAGCGTGACTCGGAGTGGATGGGCCCGCTCTACATGTTCCACGGCTCGACAGTCGACTGCATCGACAAGCATCAGCCCAACACCCCGCAGCGTCGCGCCGCCTATATGTGTGACATCACATTCGGCACCAACAACGAGTTTGGTTTCGACTACCTGCGCGACAACATGGCCATGACCCCCGGCGACATGGTGCAGCGCAAACACTACTATGCCATCGTCGACGAGGTCGACTCGGTGCTCATCGACGACGCCCGTACACCTCTTATTATATCCGGCCCCGTGCCCAAAGGCGACGACCAGCTCTTTGACCAGTATCGCGCCAACGTAGAGAAAGTCTACGAAGCCCAGCGTCGTCTCGTCACCAAAATCCTCGCCGAAGCCAAGACCAAGATTGCTTCCGACGACAAGGAGACTCGCAAAGAGGGCGCGCTACTGCTCTTCCGCGCCTTCAAAGGCCTCCCCAAAAACGGCGCGCTCATCAAGTTTCTCTCGCAGGACGGCATGAAGAATCTCATGCTCGAGACCGAAGCCTATTATCTTCAGGACAACCAGCGCGAGATGCCGACCGTCACCGACCCGCTCTACTTTGTCATCGACGAGAAAAACCGCAGCGTAGAACTTACCGACAAAGGCATCGACGAGCTCACCGGCAAGAGCGACGACCCGCAGTTCTTCGTGCTCCCCGACATAGCCTCACAGCTCTCCGAAGCCGAGACCATCGAGGACCCCGCCGAGCGCGCACGCCGCAAGGACGAACTCATGCAGGACTACGCAGTCAAGGCCGAGCGCGTCCACACCGTCACACAGCTCCTCAAGGCCTACACTCTCTTTGAGAAGGATGTGGAATACGTGATTGACGAGGGCAAAATCAAGATTGTCGACGAGCAGACCGGCCGCATCATGGAGGGCCGCCGCTACTCCGACGGTCTCCACCAGGCCATCGAGGCCAAGGAGCACGTCAAGGTCGAGGCCGCTACTCAGACATTCGCCACCATCACGCTCCAGAACTACTTCCGCATGTATCACAAGCTGGCCGGTATGACCGGTACAGCCGAGACCGAGGCAGGCGAGCTCTGGGACATCTACAAACTCGACGTGGTGACCATCCCGACCAACCGTCCCGTGGCCCGCATCGACATGGACGACCGCGTCTACAAGACCAAGAAAGAAAAATACGCCGCCGTAATCGACGAAATCCAGGCCATGGTCGAGCAGGGACGCCCCGTGCTCGTGGGCACCACTTCGGTCGAGATCTCCGAGCTCCTCAGCCGCATGCTCACCATGCGCCACATACCCCACAACGTGCTCAACGCCAAGCTCCACCAGAAGGAGGCCGAAATCGTGGCCCACGCCGGCAAGCAGGGCATGGTGACCATAGCCACCAACATGGCCGGCCGCGGTACCGACATCAAGCTCACCCCCGAGGTCAAGGCCGCCGGAGGTCTCGCCATCATCGGCACCGAGCGTCACGAAAGCCGTCGCGTCGACCGCCAGTTGCGCGGACGTGCCGGACGTCAGGGCGACCCGGGCTCGTCAGTGTTCTACGTATCCTTCGAGGACCAGCTCATGCGCCTTTTCGCCACCGACCGCGTCATGAAGATGCTCGACACTCTCGGACTCCAGGAGGGCGAGCGCATCGAGAGCCGCATGGTCACCAACGCCATCGGCAACGCCCAGAAACGCGTCGAGGAAAACAACTTCGGCATCCGTAAACGTCTGCTCGAGTATGACGACGTGATGAACAAGCAGCGTACCTACATCTACAACCGCCGCCACCACGCTCTCCTCGGCGAGCGCATCGGCATCGACATCGCCAACATGATGTGGGACGTCATCGAGAACTTTGTCAACAACACCTACCCCGCCGGCTACCAGGATCTCGCCATGGACCTCTTCCGCACCCTCACCATCGAGGCTCCCTTCACCGAAGATGAGTTCCGCAACATGAGCAAGGAGGACGCCATCGAGAAGATCCACGCCGCAGCCAACGAGGCTTTCGACCGCAAGCGCGACCGCATCATCGAAGTTGCAATGCCCGTAGTCACCGACTGCGTTGAAAACCGTGGCTTCAAGGGCCGTATCGCCGTGCCCATGACCGACGGCAAACGGTTCTTCAACCTCGTGGTCGACATCGACGAGGCCTATCGCACCGGCTGCAAGTCGATTGTCAAGGAGTGGCACAAAGCAGTGCTCCTCGTCACCATCGACGAGCTGTGGAAAGAACACCTCCGCGAACTCGACCAGTTGCGCCAGAGCGTTCAGAATGCTTCCTACGAGCAGAAAGACCCGCTGGTAATCTATAAGGTAGAGTCGTTCCATCTCTTCGAGGCTATGCTCAACCAGCTCAACATCAAAGCCATGTCAACCCTCATGCGCGGCCAGATCTACGTGCAGCAGGCTCCCCCGATGCCCCGTCCCCAAGCTCCCGCCCAGCCCGCACCCGAGGCTGCCGAAGGCTCTGAAGAGGCCCCCGAGGCGGAAGCTCCCGCTCAGCCCGCTCCCGAAGCACCCAAACCTCAGCCCGAGATCAAACGTGCCGCACCCGAGCGTCGCGAGGACTACTCTAAATATCAGACCTCGCGCGAGAACCTCCCCGGCGAAGCAGCCCAGCGCGCAGCCTCACAGGGAGCCTCGGCCAAGCAGCCCGTACAGCCCGTCAAGGCCGGTCCCCGCATCAACCGCAACGACCCCTGCCCCTGCGGCTCAGGCAAAAAATACAAAAACTGCCACGGCAAAGGTCTCTGATACTTTCTATAAAGTTTAAAGAGTCAATATAGTCAAAAAGTCAGGACAATAGTACCGGAATATTCACCTCCCGTACTGCGGTCCTGACTTTTTGACTATATTGACTCTTTAGACTAACCCCATTGCCCTTTTTCGACTCCCACACCCTACATCCCTCGCACCCATAACTTTACGACTCACAAAGCATCAACCCACGTAACTATTCAGCGGACGCGCCGATGTAGTCGCCGTTTAGAAAAGGGCGAGGATTGCGTTGTAGGGCGAGTTGCCGTGCTTCTTGGTTGTCTCGACGATTGAATGCAGATCCATAAAGGCATCGGCACCGAGGTCTGAACGGAAGCAACCGGAGTTTTTGAGTTTGATTTTCAACTTTCTTATTCCACGTTCTGAGGAGTTGTTGTCCGGCGGTATTGCCGGGTCTCGTAGAAAGTTGAAGATGTAGTCACGGCATTTCAGCAAGCCGTTCTTGAAAGTGGTAAACTTTTCGTTGAGCCTTGATAAATTTTCATCAATGAGATTGTCAAGGCGGTCAAGCCATGACTGAGGGTCAATCGACTCCGTCGGCTTCTGATTCCGTTCATGTATCGCTTCCTGAAAGAGGCTTTCCACCGATCCGGACCACTGCTGCTCCTTGTCAAGTTCGTTGAGATACTGGCATTCGCGAAGCAGATGCGCCAGGCACACCTGATGATTTAGAAAATGAAGTGCGAAGTATGCGCTGTGACGGTCGGTCACTGCTGTCATGCGTTCGAGTGAATCGCCAAAACGGTCTTCAAGTTCCCGCCCTTTGCGGCTTTTGCCATGGAACACAAGTGTAAAATACACTGTCTGCGCTATCCACGCCCAGTCAAGACGTTTGTTGCAGTAGCAACCCGATTCATCAAAACCAACTACAGGTGACTGCATTATATACTCCTTGATTTTCTCAATGGCAGGTTCGGCCGACCGTCTGGCCTCGTTGATCCAGTTGACCATTGACCCCTGGCTGATTTCAAGACCGAACACTTCTTTGAAAAAAGCTGCTATACGATTATATGGGAGGAACTGAACCGTTGACAGGTATACGACAAAACCTTTTACAGAAGCGTCATACACAACGGCGTTGGAACGGCGACGTCGGGAGTGGGCTTTTACACGCTTGCCACAAGTACGGCATATCGTGACGTAATGTCTGACCTCCGTTATCAATGGCTTTAGTTCAGGCAACGAGATTATCTGTGTGATGTAATCCAGTTCGGTATCACATCCATCCAGTGAATCTCCGCATTCATCACACATGCCGGGTTTCTCATCCACGATATTGTCGACAGAGTCGTTCAATTCGAGGGTGTTTCCTTCATGGCCTGGCTGACCTCCGGGTTTCCTGCCTGACGGTTTACGCAGGGACTTTGTACGACGGACAATCTCGTCTCTCATCTGCTCTTTTGACGGAGGTGTGCTGCTGTTGCCGGAGTTCTTCGGGGGCTCCTCATATTTTGAAAGGCGTTTGCGAAGTTCCTCAAGTTCTTTATCCTTCTTTTTGAGCATCCGCTCAAGAGATTGAATTTTCCTGAGTTGAGCCTGTCCGTTCCGGTTAATCTGACATATTGTCGCATGCTGAGAGTCGATGGTTTTCTGCATCGACTCAATCTGGGCGGATAATCCGCGCAGCACTTCTGTTATGTCATTAACCGGCTGTTTCACAGATACAAAGACACAAAACTTATTTGACTTTACCAAATAAAATTGCAGCTAATTACTATAAAATCAGCAGGTTGAATTTACTTATAATGGTGATGTCTATTCCACATTATCGCCTTAGCGTGTCCGCTGAATAGTTACAGGGAGAAAATATGGTGACCTCAGCAAAAATCTCTATTAGGTCACCACGCAAAATCGTTAAAATCTCAAAAATTTTTCGTACCTTTGCATTCGGATTGGCGTATACCATTCCACGACATTTTGAAAAATCGGAAGCGTTATGCTCAATCTTGTGATTGTGAACGTAGGAAATTCATCAAGGACAAGGATTGGCATAGTGGTTCTCACGCTCATAGCGTGGGTCACTTTGTTACATCTGTCCAAAGGGTTTCCTACGACCTACAATCAAGACGTGGCATTGTCGGCTCACGTTTTCCTTTATAACAAATTGCTTCATTGAGCCAGTGAAGTCCTTAAATTATGAGAACGTTTTACAACGCTGAGAGACAAAGACATTTGGAACTGATTGACAAATCCTTCTTTGGAAAAGACAAAGGCAACGGTTTTTTTAAGGGTAAGCAATATCCATTTGTATTAAGAAATGGAGGAAATAATCTTTACGAGCCGATACGTGAAAATGCAATCCAATATTTCATAGAGAACAATATTAGTTGGTGGGGCGGAACAACTCCTACCGGACATGTTCTTTCTTCTCAAATTGCATGCTTAAATCATCTTTTCGCTATTCGCAAAGACCCTGAGGCAGTACTGGCACTTATTAATGGAATATGCAATAAATTCAAAAAGGTTCTACCCCTTAACTGCGATAAAGATAAAGGATACATAGCATTTGAGGCTGTTAGCGACAACGACCATCTTAACGAAGATGGCCCAACCCGTGGGAGCAACTGCACATCTGTGGATGCTCTTATTCTGGCCGTGGACAATAACGATGAGAATTGGCTGCTTCCAATCGAATGGAAATATACCGAGAGTTACAATGACTATCCATCCTCTGATAAATCGGCTGGAGAAAAAGGTAAGGTTCGCATGCATCGCTATACAGACTTAATCAACAACTCCAAGCAACTTAAATCTCTTTCAGTATACGATGGTTCAGTTTACTATTTTGAACCGTTCTATCAACTTATGAGGCAGACTCTTTGGGCAGAGCAAATGCTTTCTAACAAGGAATCAGAATGCGTGAAAGCAGATCATTATATGCACATACATGTCATACCATCGGCTGACGTTGATTTGCTCAATAAAACTTATCGTGTGTCAGGTAAAAATATGGAGGAAACTTGGCGTAGCATGCTCGCTGATCAATCAAAATATCTTATTATCGATCCTGCGGTTCTAATGAAACCGATTGAGAATTCATATCCGGATTTATGTAAGTATCTCTCTGAACGATACTGGACACGCTAAATTTGTAAATACATATGTTCATAGCAATTCTGACTTATAAAAAGCCTTTGGAGGAAGTTGACCGCTATCTTCAGGCTCATCGTGATTATCTTGCGGAGCATTATGCCACAGGTGATTTCATTATGTCCGGGCCGCAGACTCCTCGTGTCGGTGGCGTGATTGTGATAAATGCTGAGAACCGCTCGGCAGTGGACACTATCATCGCTCAGGACCCGTTTAATATCCATGGCATTGCCGACTATCATATCGTGGAATTCACTCCTACGATGTTTTGTGACCCGGCACTTTCCTATGATATATGCAATGAGAACCATATCGAGCCAACTCCCGAAATCTGTAAACTTCTTCTCGGTTCTGATGAGAAGAAGTTCCGAAATGAGTGGGCTACGCGCCATTTAAAGACGAATTCTAACGCGACTACTTCTGCTCATCAGGAAACAAAGATTCCGAAAACTGCCCCCAAAGACAAAAAATGCACAGAGATAGTGTATCTATCAGCAATCTTAGCGAAACAATATGCAGAAACTTGCAAGCGTCTGACTGATATTTTGAACAAACATAATATACCTTTTGCATTCCTTGAAGGCACAAAAGATATATGGTGTAGGGATTATATGCCCGTGCAAACGCCAAGTGGCAAACTCATACAATTCAAATACGATCCCTCATATCTGAGAGCCCCGGAATATTCTGATTCACGCTCGGATGTTAGACACGTTGATAACGTCAACGGTATAAATCCTATATTCTCCGGCATCAATCTTGACGGTGGCAATGTTGTAATGCTTGGCAATAAAGCCATCATAACCGACCGCATTTTCTCAGAGAATCCAGACTGGGACAAAGAAAAGCTCTTTAACGAACTCTCTACACTCCTTGAATGTGAGATCATAATAATTCCGGCCTATAAACCTGAGTATGATTACACGGGACATGCAGACGGTATGATTCGCTTTGTAGACAGTAATACGGTGCTCGTAAACAATCTGGACCAGGATTTAAAGTATATGAAAGTGGCCGTTAGCAAAGCCCTTGAAAAAGCTAATCTAAAATATATTAACTTTCCATGGTTTGAGCATAAAATAAAAGGTAACAATGAACACGCAATTGGAATATACTTAAATTATCTTGAAGTTGGCAATCTTATTGTTATGCCAGTATTTGGCGTTCCCGACAATAGAGATGCAGAAGCACTTTCCAAACTCAAAGAAGTTTTCCCAAACAAAATCATCGAAACAATAGATTACAACGATGTAGCCTTAACAGGCGGCATTCTAAATTGTACAACATGGATAAAACGTAAATAATATGAAAAGAGTATTCAGTTTTCTTGCGGTAATTATTGCGTGCATTAACGTATATGCACAGTCACACATCCAATTTATGGAAATTCCATTAAATGGAGATTTTGATTCTTTTAAAGAAAAGTTGGAAGAAAAAGATATACATAAGGACAGCTATAGCAAGTCAGGGTTTTCTGGTTTCTTTTTTGGAACAATTGCAGGCATTGAAATAAGTTCCAATAAAGAAACAGGAAGCGTATACAAGGCCGTCGTACGATATAACGAATCTATGACTGGAATGAATCAATCTAAAATTGTGGCATTATATAAACGAATTTGTCAAGGATTGAGGACGAAATATCCAAAAGCAAAGATTCAGGCTGTTGATGGAGACCTTTTGTTATCTTTATCAAATGGATATATAAGATGTAATCTATTTGGTGCACCTAAAATATTCGGAGGTGCAACCATAGAACTGACGTATGAAGATAAAGCCAACAGTCCTAAATATGAGGTGCCCGTATTAAAGAACCGTGATAATGATTTATAAACATAAATTTAATAGGTGGAACGGATATGTCGAATATATTATGTAGCCGATTTGAGTACCACAGAGCATTCCAAATCATGAAAAAACTATTATTATTTCTCTTTATTTCTTTCTTTTGCGTGGGATTGTGTTATGCGCAACGCAAATCTACAACAACATTGGATTCGAACATAGCCGTACCAGATACTGTTCTAATTCGAACTGATAGAGGAAATACTATCACATCCCGTTTTTACGTAATTAAGGGAAAGGATTTGATACGTATAGATCAATATTCAAATTCCGAAAAATGCGACACAACTTTCTTCGAAGGATTAGATGAAGATGACAAGCGACGTTATAATCACGAGGTCTACTTAATAAATTTGAGGAGTAAACCTATAGAACAAATTAACGATCGCGAGGCCTTCTCTTACTTTGAAATTGGAGATTCAATACAATATTTTACAAGTAGATTAGGCTCCAAGAAGGTTCATGTCTCCTATACTGGCTATCAATTAACATTTCCAGATGAATTTACGAAGAAACCACAAGTAATCGAGTTCTGTTTTTACGATGGAATACTTAAAAAGATTGAACGTATTACAAGCGTTAACTCATTGCCAACAAATGATGTTTGGACAGCCTTTCAACTGATGCAAATAAAAGAATCACTCAATGATTTAGAAAAGGCAATTAAATTACTTCGTTCAAAAAATCAACCTCAATCAAAGCGTAAAACAGCTACTCAACTAAGAAAATAATATCATTAGCAAAAACCTAATATGAGTTCATAGCTTAAGCATAATCATGTAGGGTATAGTAAAACACCACCGAGGGAGGCGTATGCTTCTCTCGGTGGTGTTTTTGATATTAGTGTAGTTTAAGCCCTTTGCGACGTTGCTTAGCTTTTTGTTCATCGCGGTAACGGTGAAGGGCTTCATCAATGCTGAGACCGGGATGTCGGCTTAGCCATAGTTTGAAGTCATCGGGAAGCGCAGAACCATGAGCAAAACCTTCGTCCGGAATAGGGTTGCCACTGAAAGATGACGATGACAAATTTATGGGTCAAGCCGAAATGGCGGTGCATATGTTAAATTTGGCAGTTAGAAGTGTTAAATTTTTAGGCGTAGAGTTTGACCAGTCGGAATATGAAGAAGTCTCGGTCCCGAACCCCGCGCATTTGTG